>JALTMC010000118.1:0-6501 GCA_027005175.1 Myxococcales bacterium | reverse complement strand
AACGACTTGGGAGCCCCAGCAACATTCATATGGCACAGTTTCTGAAGGGGCTCTTTGCTGACGAAATGGACGCAGAGCGTCTGTATCTACAGAAAAAAATAGAAGAGTTGGTACATGCTGAGGTGCTTCCCCCGATAGAAGAAGAAAAAACATTGATTGTGTTTGCAGGAAGCCATCCTCTGGGTCAGATCGAGCAAGAAGTCTCTGAGGTGTTTGAGCTGGCATATGAGGATGAAGTGGATGAAGTCAGCGCAGAGCTTCCTCTTATTGTGGGGACGCCTCTGCCACAAAATGCCTCTCCCAGTGTTCATGGTTCTCTCGTGCATGAGCTTCCGTTGGTGGAAGACAGCACAACAGAACAAGACGGCCACAGTCCAGAACGTGAGTTCGCGTCAGTCCACAAGGTCACAGCCGAGGACGACGAGAACCAATGGCTGGACTCACAACCCGATTGGGCCTCGCGAGACCTGGAGTTGTCTCTCCCAACATCCATTGTTCAGCGTCCCGTTCTACAAGATCAGCCATCCATATCTATCGTTTCAGAGGAAACCAACCCTGAATTTGCCATGGGTATTCAGATGGAACCCCAAACAGAGTATGGAAATACGCTGAAAGAGAGGGCTTACCCTCCCTCTCTTTCCCATCATCCATCGCCCACACCAGAACCCATCGCAAAACCTGCTGAATCATTGCCCTCAGGGCGAAAGCCTAGCAATGGAGCCCAGTACCCATCTCCCCTCTTTGAAACAATCCAGCAGTTGCAGGACAACTTACCCCCGTCGATACTGGGGTTGCGAGCAACTCCCTCGCCTTCTGTGTCACACGCAGAAGCACACCGAAACGCCTCTTATGTAGGCCCGAAGCAGGGCTTATCCGGGTACTCCAACTCTCCGACCCCTGCTCCACCGACCCCAATACCGTCACCGCGATCTTCGGAGGAGGAAGACGAACAAACACATGACTCTGCGCCTGAATTAACCGTGGCATCTGCTTTACCAGCTCCACCTCCCCTTCCACCTCCATCAGCTCCATCAACTCCATCCCTAACCCCCTCTCCGAACACACCGTTGTTTGTCCCTATGACATCTCAGCCCCAACGGAATGGAGATATTCCACTGGTACTCTCTCTGGCACCGGATGAATATCAGAAGATCGCTCAAATCGCTGCAATGCAAGGGGTAGCCGTACCTCAAGTCGTGCGAAAGTTTGTTACCGAAGCTCTTCTATCTTCGAGCGCACCCAACGACGTGAACGCACCCCCTTGTCATTCAGACCCAAGATCGCATAGGCTGGCTGCGACAAAAAAAGATTGACCCTGTTTACAACTATAGCTACAATCCGCCTCCAACGAAGCGGAAAGCTCATTCGATAGGATCCGAGGAAACGAGAAATGAAGAGAACGCACCTAGTACTTTTATTGCTGTCGACTCTCTGTGTGATGGTGTTGTCTCAGGGATGTACCTCACCGACATGCCAAGATTACCTTGATAATCTACAGACGTGCCGGGACAAGATCATTGGTACATATGGACACAAAGTTATTGTAGAAGAAGGGAAATCCAAAAGAACCATCTCTTGTAAGAAAGAGAGCGAGCGCAAAGATTGTGGTGTGGGGAAATACTGCGTCCAAGCTCCGGGTCATGCCACATCAGCATGCTATCACCCCGGAGGCTTGTTCAAGAAGTTCAACGCTCTCACCAACCAGGTGGCGACCCAGTGTGTACCTATCTTTGCGGTTCGCCAGAGTGGTACCAAGAGTTACTACAACTGCATCAAAGCAGCCAAATGTGACCTGCGCAAGATAAACGCTTGCCAAACCAACCTCGTCAAAGAGAAGAAGTCTGGCCAGAGTGCCATGTTCCTGGCCTTCCTCATCTTTCTGGGTTTAACCCTCGTGCTGGAAGGGATCTTCTTGTTTGTGACGATCAAGGCCGTTGATCGCCAGAATCCCAAAAATACCATCATGCGAGCACTACTCCTCGCTGTCATTGTTGGTGTGATTGGCTTTCCCGCGATCTACTTCAATCCCTTGATCGGAATGGCGATCTCATCCAGCTTACTCTTTGGCTTGATTATTATCTTCTTCTACCAAAACGCGGCTGTTCCCACATTCTATACGGCCTTTCATATCTTGTGGGTGTCAGCCTTCTTCAACTTTATGGTGGCCAACCAACACATCGGAAAC
Source organism: Myxococcales bacterium (assembly GCA_027005175.1). Taxonomy (GTDB): domain Bacteria; phylum Myxococcota_C; class UBA6777; order UBA6777; family UBA6777; genus M3003. The sequence goes on along the minus strand of JALTMC010000118.1, from coordinate 4,316 downwards.
TCTCCCTGGCTGTTTGAAAGCAAGACCTTGCGGCTGTCTGTCGCGAGCATTCACGACAAACTCGGAGAACAGTTCGAAGAGTACGATCAAACTCAAAAAGAGATCGCTGCCGCTCGTTTGCGTGCCAAAAAACAGGCCCAAGAAGAGGCCAAGCAGAAAGCATTGGCCGCCAAAAAGAAGCAAGAAGAGGCCAAGCGCAAAGCCGAAGAAGCCAAGAACAAACGACGACGGCGACGACGACGGCGACGGCGACGGCGACGACGCTAACCTTCCCCTCACCATTCACCTGTTGTGGGACGCTCCCCGAAATCGTTGTGACCTGTCGCGAAGGCGTCGTAAGCCTTCCTCTCACCATTCTTGTGGGGGAGAGAGACGTCACCCAGGAGGAGAGACCTGACTTTCTATGATGTTTCGAAGGTTTGTTGTCCTGTGCTGGGTTCTGTTTTTGATGGGGAGTCTGCTCCATTGCCGCTCCCCCTTGCCTCCGACCTCTTCCACACCACCTCGCTCTCACCCCACAGAGTGGGGACCCCGGTTGCGCTTGTGGCTCCAGGCTGTTCAACAACATCGCGAACTTCCCGCTCATCTGCATCGCGTGTTGCAATCGTTCACATCATCCCCTCTGCTTTCCCCTTCTTTGTTTCAAGCACAACCTCCCCAACTGTTCTTGGCCAATCCACAGCTTCGCTGGGCCACGTTGCTGCTTCCCAGAACCTTGTGGCGCTTGTCTTCCCACAAAATAGGACTTCGGGTGCTGCTTGATTATCGCGGTACTGTCGAAGCCTTAAAGCCCCTCGGGCTGGAGAGCACATCACACACCGGCTCCATTATCGCGGGCTGGCTACCTTTGCAAAGCATTCCCGCACTACAATCCCTCAAAAAACTGTATGCAGCAGAGCTGAGTCGCCCCTTACAGCCTCATTTAAACGTCAGCGCTCCGATGGTACAGGCCCCCGCAGCACGCTTGCGATATGGGCTTGATGGAAGGGGCGTGCTCATCGGTATCATTGACACAGGGGTCGATTACCGCCACCCCGCTTTTCGCCACACAGACGGCACGACTCGCATAATATCCATCCTGGATTTCTCTCTGGTTTCCCCAATCACAGGCAAAGCTCCCAGGGTCTTTAACCAAGTCCAGATCAACAAGGCACTCCAAGCCAAGAAGCCACTTGGCCATGAAGATCAGCTAGGTCATGGCACACATATCTCTGGGATTGCCGCAGGCAATGGCAGAATGCCAGATCAAAAAAGTTCAAACTATTTGGGGATTGCTCCACGCGCTGATTTAATTGTCGTCAAAGGACTTCGAAAAGAAAGTCGAGAGTTTGACAGCGCTGATGTATTGCAAGGCATCGCATTTATCCATGCGTCGGCCAAACGTCTCAAAAAGCCTTATGTCATCAACCTTTCTCTTGGAGGACAGCAAGGTGGACATGATGGCAGTTCCTTACTCGAGCGTGCTCTTGCGACATTCAGTGGAAAAGGCAAACGGGGTCAGATCCTTGTCGCCTCTGCGGGCAATGAGGGACAATCCCAGATCCACGCAAGAGGCTGGTTAAATGAGAACCAGTCCCTGGATCTTATCCTCAAAGTTCCCGGGGAATCAAAGGTCTCCTCATCACCCCTTCGAGTCACGATAGAGCTTTGGTTTCCAGAAGAGAGCCAGCTCAAGCTCATGGTATACCCACCTACAGGTGAACCTGTTGGCCCCTTCTCAGAGACAAGCCCCTCCAAAAGTGTTCAAGAGAGAGCCACCAGCTTGATCGCACTCACCCAACAGAAGCACAGTCTGCCTATCCCCAGTCGCAACGTCACAATCATGATCTCCAGCCGGGACAAGATGCACCTACCGGTAGGAGACTGGAAGATTCGGCTGGAGGGAAAAGCACAGCGCTTTGATGCCTGGATCACAGAAGCCGTTATACCTGATGGCTTCTCCGCTCGGTGGGGAACGCTCCAAACCCAGGAGATGTTGATCGGCATTCCCGCCTCCTCAGAAGCTGTCATCACTGTGGGCTCTTTCAACAGTCGCAGCGGCTGGCGAAGTGCAGATGGAGATGTCAAGCAACGCTCTTTTACGGTGGGAAAACTCTCTGATTTTTCAAGCCCCGGCCCGACCCGAGATGGACGCCCCAAACCAGAGATCACAGCCCCAGGATTGTTTGTGGTGGCACCCATATCAGGGTTTGCCCCCTCCGATTCATCATCACAAGTTGCTGATGGGCCTTACCGCGCATCACAGGGAACAAGTCAAGCAGCACCCCATGTTACCGGAGGAATCGCACTCTTACTACAAGCCTTTCCAAAGCTTGACACAGAGATGATGCGTCACTTGTTAATTCGCAGCGCATCCACAGACAAGTACACACAGGATGGAGCCACATACCAAAAAGGATGGGGCTTTGGAAAGCTCGATATACTGTCCGCCCTACGAACTCGACACCAAAGCTCACAGCGATCTGTTGATCCGAAACGCTCAACACTAGGCTTGTTGTTGGAAGAGTTACCGGCTGACGGTCGCTCACAAACCCATATCTATATCATCCCCAAAGACAGCGAAGGAGTCCCCATTCGTCGCTCCCTCCCGATCACATTGCAGCTTAAATCGGGGCGTATTTCAGCCATAAAAACCATCACACCTGGACTCTATAGAGCAACAGTGACTGCCCCAAATATTCCCTCGATGGAGGAACTCACAGCCCGTATCGATGGCACAACCCTCAAAACAACCCGCACACTCACATTCTTGTCGGCGGGCCGCCCCCCCTCGGCAGGCGGCTGCCAATGCCAAAGCACACCCAACCCCCATCCCCTTCCCCTTTGGCCAGGGTTGTTTTTGTTGAGCCTTTTGGGATGGTATCCTATCCGGCAAAGACCCAATGTCGAAGCAAACAACTCCCAAGCGTATCAAAAGGTTGACACTGCAAAGGCGACCTGAAAAGCAACATGGATTAAAAAAGCACACGAGCACCTTGGGAGGCCGTCTTGAAGAGAGGAACTCTCGAACTCTTGCACAAAAAGCAGTAACATTCTACCCTGACAGGGTGCTCCCAAACGGGACATAGGATCTTTACCAAAAGTCGCGGAAAACCCCTTCCCGATCACGAGCCCGGTAGAATTTACAGCGAAAGCGAAGCGCGACTGCGTAGGCAGCCCCGTAGGGGTGAAGCCGCAGACTGAATCAAGCGGATCGGGTGGGAGAGGATCCAACCACCCGTCAATGACTCAAGCTCCCACAGGACTATCGAATGCAGATTTCGTCATCTTCTTATGGCCCCATCTTTTCAGGAAGAATTGAAGAGATGACATGCCCTCTTTTGTTGGCTCTCGCCGCTCAGATACCTTTTACGGGTGAACTCAATATCGATGGACACAATGTACAACATGCCCTCAGCTACCAAGATGGCAGCCTTGTCGGAATGCAGAAAAATTATGGCTCCTTGTCCCCCAATATGGCTGACCTGGATGAACGTGAACGCATCGGTCTCTTTGTCAGGGAGATCGCTGAGTTGTTTGCCATTCGAAGCGGTGAGTTTACTTTTTCCTGGCGAGAGCATATCGAGAGTCCCCTCATCGCCCCCGAGCGTCTACCCGTCGCATTTTTGCTTCGATACGGACTTGCTCGTACTCCCGACCCCTTTCTGATCAACTTTTTATTTCAGACGATTTTCCCCTACCCCACGACAATAAAGATCAACGCGAATCAGGAAGTCCTTCAGCTGATGGGTGGTAGAGCCGAAGATGAACTCGCTCCCTACCAACAGGGGCAAACCGTGATCCCTGATCGAATAAAAGACACCACCCAACAAGCTCTGGTGGTGCTGTGGAGTCTCTTTTTAATGGAAGCGGACCACACCAGTCACATCACCCCTCTGTACGAAAACATACTGTACACCTTGCAACACATCCCCATTGATGGATTGCCCCTTTCCTTGGAGCCTGTATGGCAGATCACGCCCATCGATGGCTCTGCTGAACATGAATTTATCACGGATCTGGACGATATGGTGGTGGAAGATCACACCCACGAGAGCCTGGCAGCCTTTTCTTTGCATGACCCTGTGTTGCCAGAAGTGGAGATCCAGCTCGCCATTCCACCCCAACTCCACGAAGCTCTTAATACACAAGAAACCATCAGCACTCTGCTGGCCTACATGGACACCTGGCACGCCTCCGACCTGTTTCTTTGTGAAGACAAACAACCCGCTGTCCGCGTCAATGGACGGGTGATCACACTTGGTCTCCCCGCATCAGAACCCCAGCACTTCAAAGACTTCATAGGACAAACTCTCACAAAGACGGCTCGCGAACGC
>JALTMC010000117.1 GCA_027005175.1 Myxococcales bacterium | reverse complement strand
ACCACTTTCTGTAGCATCTGTGCAGCTTACAGCAACACTTTTCGATCCCCAAGGCAAGATAGTCAGCACCGCAAGCAAACTCCTCGCTTCAGTTGGGGCGAATAGCATCACCAAGCAAACTTTTTCTCTCTATCCTGCGAAGATACAGTTGGGGAATTATAGGCTTCATTACCAAGCTAAGGCGAAAGGTAAAACGTGGGAAGGTAACGTAATATTACCAGCAAAGCTTGAGATTGCTTTCCAGAGTTGTGGTCAACAACAACGTATCTGGGGATTGCTGATGCCTTTTCGCACAATCTGTAAGAAATACCGACTTGGAGATGTTTTTTTAGACCAACTTCTGTTGCGAAATATTGGCAAATTTGATCTTTCGCCGTCAGTCACATGGGCTTTTGCAAATGGTTTTAGAAAAGGAGTTCCTAAACCTGTGGGAGTGGTGAAAGCTGGAGAGCAAGGGCAGCTTCCGGTCACTTTTGCGATTCCCAAAACGATCAAGCGAGGGTTTTATCCGATAACAGCCATTGCGAGTATAGCACCAGGAGTTGTATCGAAAGCAAGCGATAGCATAGAAGTCATTGCACCAAAGCCAAGGCTCGGTATTTTTTTGGCAGGGGATGTCGCGATTGGAAAAAGTACGGACTTACAAATCTATGTTGATCTTACTTGCTGTGTTGTACCACCTTTGAGTGGCAAGCTGACGGTATTAGCTCCTGAAATGGGGTATAATCATACATCCACCATAACATTTACCACACTCAATCCTAAGACCATCTCTTTGAAGATGCCGATTCCGTCGAAAGTCAAGCCTGGGAGTTATCGGATTTCTGCAACTTTTGCGTTGGCATCAGGAGATAAGGGGCAGGAGAGCCGTTACTTTGTCATTCCAGGTCCACATCTTCAGCTTTCTGTAGTGAAGGCATCGGTAAAGGCAGGAGATAAAGTGGAAGCGATCCTTTCGAATATTGGAGGTGTTACCGCAACGTACGATTGGAGCGGTGTGTTGCGCTCTCCTCATAGCAAGGTTGTTACGCAGGCAAGCGAAGCCAAGAAGATGCTTGCTCCTGGTGAGAAGAAAACCCTGTCTCTTCTGTTGCCGATAGATGCACCTACAGGTAGATATCAGCTTCGTATGACTGCCTTCTATGGTAACGAAAAGGCTGAATTAGACGAGAGCATCGATGTCACCGGCACGAGCGCGACATTAACTCTCTCAACTGACAAGACATCCTATATTACAAAATCTCCGATGCAAGGCCATTATGGGATTACAGCAGGGGCGTTAGGGTTGTCGGGAGCGGAGTTATTTCTGCGAGTGTTTCGATTCACTTATACGGATATGAAAAGCCTATTTCCTCCTTTTCTTCAGGCGGGAGTTCCTTGGCCGATGTATCGGGGCTCTCCTTTGCGACAAGGAGCTTCTTTTGGTGTAGCTAACTTTGTCACAAAAAAGAGTGCGATATTGTGGCAAACCTCTCTTGGTAAGTCGTCAAGTCCTGGTGACAACTCCCCAAGTTCTCCCGTTATCGCAGACGTAACTGGTAATGGTAAACTTGATGTTGTGGGTATTTCAGCGACAGGGAATGTGGTGGCAATCGATGGGCGCAGTGGGAAAATACTATGGCAAACCGTGGCTAAGGCAATAGGTTCACCAGTCGTGGGGGATATCGATGGTAAGCCTGGATTGGAAGTTATCTTTTCCGACGCACCTTGTACACTGAAGGCTCTTTCTGCAAAGAAAGGTGCTTTGCTGTGGAGTGCTCCTCTTGCGGGAAAATGCAAACTGAGCACCAGCCCTCTCCTCGCAGACATCGATAATGATAAAAAGTTAGAGATCATCATCGCATCAACCCCAGGTGGCTGGGTTCCTCGGTCAAGCTCTTTCCAGGTTCTTACGGTATTACAGGGGGCGACCGGAAAGTTGAAATGGGGGGTGAGTTCACAGAACTTTGGCCAGAAAGGAAAATTCTATGCCTGGGATACACCGACAACATTGGCAGCTGGGGATCTGGGGCTTTTTTGCTCGGGCGCGGCTTGCAATTCAGGTACAGAAAAGCTGGATAAAAAACTTGAGATACTGGGGGGGAATCAATACGAAACTCAAAATATAAATGTAATATATCGTCACCTTCTTGCTGCGATTGGAAGCAAGAACAATGTGAGATGGCGGGATGTTAACAAAAGTGATGATCGGAAGTTCTATGTCGATGAATATCTCGCATCTTTGCCTCTTGTGGCAGATCTGGATCGTAACGGTAGCAATGAGGTTTTATCGCTCCGTCACTGGATGTCGATGGAGTGCCAGAACTCCTGTGTGAGCGATAAAGCAAGCGGGATGCTCGTTGCTCTTGATGGCAACACTGGTCGTCAAAAGTGGTCTACAAAAATAGGACTCCCTTTTCGCGATGGTTTGCTTGTATATCCTGCAAGTAGCGGTCACAAACGAATCGTGGTTGTGAGTCGAAAGAGTTTTACCTCATCTCCTGAAGTACTGGTGCTTGATGAGCAGGGGAAAATACTATGGCGCAAGTCTTTGAGCAGTGTGGTCATGAAGGATGTATCGGTCCATGCAACAGATCTCACAGGAGACCTTCACCCCGATCTGTTACTCCAAATGCAGGACAAATCAGGGACAAAAGGAGGCATCTATGTGCTAGACTTGAAGTCGCGTAAGCTTGTCTCTATCGCACAATCAACAAGCTCGACGGTTCCCGTCAGCGCTGACCTTGATGGTGATGGGACATCCGAGATTGTCGCAGGAACCCGCGATGGTAAGTATGTAGTATACAAGGGGGCGTCGGTTTCTGGCTCTGCTTTGAGCCGTCGCTATCTACTGGCAGAACAAAGCCATTGGAGCAAGAAGCTCCCTGTCAATCTTGGAGCAGGCAAAGCAGTAAAAGCGTTTGAAAAGCTAATAGCTCCTGCCCAGTCGGGATCCTATATTATGGAAGGCATCTTGAAAAGCAAAAGTGGCTTGGAAATGGCTCGTAAGCGTATCTCCTTTGCTGTCGGTAGAGTTGGTCTTTTGGTCAAAGCCCATCCCCTCCGAGATACATACAGTTTTGGTCAAAAGGTAGTGCTACAAGGAATGTTGTTGAATAGCGGAAGCTCGAAGTTGACGGCGATCTCGCTAACGGTGAAAGATTCGAGCGGAAAGCTCCTGTTAGCAAAGACAGGACTATCGATAGCGGCAGGAGGAACTTATACTTTTATGGTGGAATGGACACCGAGCAAAATAGGCACACATACCTTCCAAATGATGGCAGTCTCTGGCCGGGAAAAAGTGGCACTTACGGTGCCTTTCAAAGTCAATGCTCACAACCTATCTTTGCAAGTCAAAGCACCATCTGTAGTGAATCGAAATCCTTTCAATATACGTATAACTCTCAATAATACAGGTAAAACTACGGCAAAAGTGTCACTCCATCTTTCGGGAAAGAAAGCTGACGAGGTCCGGAAAGTTATTGTGGTACCGGGAGGCAGTGCCGTAGCTGTATTTTCACTAACTATCGACGAGAATGCCTCCTTTATGCTTAGAGCAAGCGGTGACTTTCAGACAACTCGAACCATCAAAGTTGCCTTTGGTCTCAAGGCATCGTTGGTGGTGAACGCATTGTCGCCAAAAGTGCCGGGTTTGGTGGAAATACCTTATACTTTGATCAGTGCAGGAAAGGTGACAGGGAAGTATCCTGTTACCTTCACACCGCCCACTAACATAAGTGGTTCAAGTAGTTATCGAGTTGAGCACGTACTATCGGCTTCCATCCAAGGTCAACCGGCGCCACAAATTCGAGGAGTGGCATATCTCTATCTTACGGCAGGTACTCATATCATTAAATACGAAACATACGGATATTCCGGGAGTATATCGATACTCGTAGAGGAGGCGAAGGCGAAGCTCCGTTTGTCTGGACCAACGAGCTTCCGTGATGATCGAGAGGTTGCTATCCTTTGCAAGGTTGAAAATAACTCAAAAGTTGCAGGGAAGTTTACGGTTGTCTTCAAGCTAGCAAAAGGAACAGCTACTTTGTCTCAGGTTCGTCAAGAGGTTCAGCTTTCGGGGGGGCAGTCGTATCAAGGTACATTGCGCTATCCGCGCTTGGCAGTAGGTAGCTATCAACTCCATGCGACTCTTTCCTCTAGCAATGTCTCGACCACACATTCTTTCAAGGTGGAGCAAGTCACTTCGATAGCTCTTTCAGCCACCCAAGGTTTAATGAAAGGAACAAGATTTCACTTTGATGCGAAGGTCAAGAATAATGGCCTCGATCTATTTTCAGGGAATCTTCAGATTAAAGCGGGATTTGCTTCGCTTCAGCGCAGTATCTCGGTACAGCCTGGAAAAGAGCTTGTTTCTGCAATCTCATTACCTTTGGAGCAAGCTCCTGTCGGTAAAGCGACAGTGTTGATTCGTTTACTGGACAAGAATGGTCAAGCTATCGCAGAGAAAACTCTCTCATTTACTCGTTCTACTCCGGTGCTAGTTCTGACTGCACCTTCAAATTCTCTTACTTTTTCGGCAGGTAGTCGAGCTATCTTACATTATGTGATCGAGAACAAAGATATATTTGACCGAGTTGTTGATCTGGAAGTGGTCGTTTTGGGTACGGCTCATCAGGTGAAGGCAACGATCCCCGCAAAGGGCAAATCCCAGTTGAGTATTACATTTCCTTTGGCTCGTGATTTGGAGGAGTTAGAGTATGTAGCTATCCACCGTTGGCGCTCCGAAAGTGGAGTAAAGCTATTGCCATCACCCGTTGGGATAGTTCGCTTTCATGTAACAGGAGTCAAAGTTGATGCAAAAGGTTCTTTGAACAAGCGTCTTTACAAAGTAGGAGACACGGCTCAGCTTTCTCTTTCATTGCGTTCTGTGGGAACAGTGAAGAAGTTGAAGGTAACAGTAAGAGTACGCTACGGAGCTTATGAAAAGATCCGTAGCTTGGAAATCACTCCCAAAATTTCGATTCTTTCCTTTCAAGTCTCTTTGGGGCAGCTTAAGTATCGCAATCTTACCTTCCAGATCCTCTCGTTGCGTGGACGCTCTTTATTTATCGACTCCTTATTGGTGCATCAGGCGACAGAGCCTGTTTGGATTCGCACGGAAAAAGATGTTTATAAGCCGAGTGAAACTGTTCGGTTTACTGTAGGAGCAACGGGCAATGTTGTATTGAGTCTCAGTGCTCTCGAACTCTATCAATCTTCTGCTTTTAAGCAAACTTTGGCTTTGAAGAAGGGAGAGACTCGTCAATTTTCTTTCAAGCTGCCTTCCAATCTTGTAGGTGGCACTCATGTTATTCGGTACAGTGTTGGAAAAAATAGCTTTCGTTATTTCTTCAATGTGCATGGGCCTCTCGTGACGGCCAAAGCACTAACTCTTGAACGCTCGGTGGTTCAGCCTGGAGAGACGCTACAGTCTGCATTGTTGCTGGAGTCGCGGAGTAATATAGAGGTTGAAGTTGTTTATTCTCTTCTAACATCTGCTGGTATCATTCATCCCACAGCTACTACGAGAGTCGCTATGTTGAAGAAAGGTACCCATCTTATTCTATCCAAAATCGCTGTACCGTCGGTACAATTAGGGGGAATGGCTCTTTTGGCCGAGGTCTATATGAAAGGGAATCGGCGACAGTCTTTGTCGAGAGCCATGGCTCGTTTTGATACAGGTAATTTTCAGTTGCGAACGATTCGCCCTACAAAATCGATGTTTGTACTGGGTGCAGAGGATGGAGAGTTGTTGGCCGATCTTTACTCAGCCCAAAGAGTGACAGGCACTCTCATTGTAAAACTTGAGGGAGCTACTTTTTATGCGAAACAACATACAATTAGCGGTCTACGTTCCATTGCGATAACGATACCTCGAACAAGCCTCTCGCGTACAGGAAACTTTCTTGTAGAGGCGGAATTTTCTGTAGGAAGTGAGGTGAGCAAGGCGAGTACCTCTCTTAGGCTCTCTGATGCAGGGCCACCTGCGATTGAAATCAAGGGGGTAGAAGACGGAAAGCACTACAAAGATACAGTTTGGCCGGTGGTGCGGGTTGCTGGCCGCGATATCGCGAACCATACGATTTCAATTCTTCTCAATGGATTTCCCTTTGCGAATGGCTCTCCTGTGCAGAGTGAAGCAGAGTATCGAATTCAGGCAGCAGCAGAAGATATCCGAGGGAAAAAGAGCCAACAACAGCTATCTTTTGTAATCGATAAGACCCCTCCAGTCATACAAATAGAAGGCATTGAAGAGGGCAAGACCTATCAGGAAGTAACTCCAAAAGTGATGATCAAAGATAAGTATGTTGACAGCTCTGAAGTTAAGCTTGATGGAAAGCCCTATCAATCAGGTCAAAAAATCACATCGCCAGGAAGTCACAAGCTTTCGGTATTTGCTGGCGATAAAGCAGGAAATCGTGCGGGGAAATCCATTTCTTTCCAAATCGCAGGAGGTGTGAGCAATCAACTCATACTGAAGATTACCGAACCAGCACCGGGCGATAATTTTCGGACATCTATTGTAACAGTACGAGGCAAGGTTGCACCGATGACAGCTATCGTAACGATAGATGGGATCTCTGCAACAGTAGATGAGCAGGGAGATTTTACGGGATTTGCTCACTTGCAAACATGCAAGACAAAGATCGAAGTAATAGCTCGTTTGGGTTCAGAGCAGGTCCGTCAGACTCTTGCTCTCACATTCACAGGAGCCAACTTTGTCCCAAATTCTTTGCAAAAACTTCATACGTTTGGCTCAGCAGTTGGAGGATTGGCGGTCTATCAAGAGCAGATATTTGTCTCGTTGCCAAACGAAGGGAAAGTACTAAAATTTACTCGAATTAAAGGGAAATTGAGCAAGTTTTCGGTGGTGACGGAGCAACTTCGCAAACCTACCGCTCTGGCGATGTCTTCCAAAGGAACGTTGTTTGTGGTGGACGCCTCACAGGACAGGCTCTTTCGCCTTGATGAGAAGGGAAAACTTGGGACTATCGGGAAGGCACTTGTGGGACTAGAGAGTGTTGTTGAGGGAACAAACGGTAGCTTCTTTGCAGTTGTAAAACAGGGGCAAAGGATCTTTAAACTGGAAGATGGAAGCTGGCAAGAGTGGGCTCTTTTACCGGAAAGAGGGGAGGTAACAGCCATGAGCTGGAACCTCTTGGCCAAAGAGTTGTGGGTAACTGATGCTTCACAGCAGATACTTTGGCGCGTTCAAGATGGAAAACCAGCCAAAGAAAAACAATTAGACTTTCCTCCTGCAGCTTTGACGGCTGGAAACAAAGGAGGGTGGTGGCTTGCTCAAAAGAATTTAGGTATTGTTCATCGGCTCTTTAAAGAAGGAGTAAAAAGCTATCTTGCGATGCCGAAAAAGGTAACTCAGTTGGCCGGGATTCGAGCATCTTTGCTACATACAACAAAAACATCTCTCTACATTTCTCAGCCAAGTTTTTTGAAATGTAGCAAAAAAAATAGTATCGATGATCCGTCGAGAAATGGAGGAACGTCATCGCCTGATGCTGACGTGGATGTCTATCAAGCACCTGTTGGCTGCGGTTGTAATGCAAGCTCTCACCAACTAAAACAA
>JALTMC010000116.1 GCA_027005175.1 Myxococcales bacterium | reverse complement strand
TTTCTACCTTCACGCCCGGGGGCACGTAGATGAACGAGCCGCCCGACCACACCGCCGCGTTCAGCGCTGCGTATTTGTTGTCGGTGGCGGGCACGACCGTGCCGAAGTATTGGCGGAACAAGTCCTCATGGTCGCGCAAGCCGTTTTCGATGCTCTTGAAGATCACGCCCTGGCGTTCCAATTCCGCCTTGATCTGGTGGTAGACCATCTCGGAATCGTACTGCGCGCCCGCACCGGCCAAGAATTTCCGCTCGGCTTCCGGCACGCCCAGGCGGTCAAAGGTGCGCTTGATGTCTTCCGGCACGTCGTCCCAAGAGCGCGCCTCTTCTTCCGCCGGCTTGACGAAAAAGTAGATGTCGTCGTCGCGCAAACCGGAAAGGTCCGGCCCCCAGGTGGGCACCGGCTTACTCTGGTAAATTTCCAGCGCGCGCAGCCGCGCATGGAGCATCCACTCCGGCTCTTCCTTCTTTGAGGAAAGCAAACGTATCACATCCTCATCAAGGCCCGGAGGCATAACTTCTGCCTCTATATCACTGACGAATCCATACTTATATTTCTGTTCCGCCAACTCGTGAATTGTGTCTGTTGCTGTCATATCTCAGGTTCCTTCACTCTCACTCACAAGCCAATTCATCAAAAACAAGAAAAAGAACACAATACTTTCAAACACTTCCAAAAAACCTACTTAAACGGTAGGCTTTAAGCAAATGCCATCTTAATGTGCTGTATGTAGCATGTCAAGCTAAAATTGCAAGGGGAGTCGAGAGCGAAGAGTCAAAAATCCAAGTTCAGTGTCAGTTCTGATGGGCTTTCAACGTTGGCTCTTTCGTGCGTGACATAAGGAAAAGTCCAGCGCAGCTCACAAGAAGACAGAGCCAAGCAAAGACATCACCGATGTTCGCATACAGAGAAGGGAGTTGAACAATAGGCAGATCGTAGATCAGGATCTTACGTTGGAAGAGCGGGCTAAGAGTGTCAGTCTTTCCAAGAGCGTTCACCACTGTGGAGGAGCCTGTGGTGGCGAGACGGATCAAAGGCACTCCATATTCTGCACTGCGTATGGCGGCCAGCATCAAGTGCTGGTAAGGTGCCGTCGTTTTGCCAAACCAAGCATCGTACGTAATATTAACAAGGACCTTTGCCCCGGCCTGAACAGAGCGACGAACCCGGGAAGGATAGATGGCCTCATAGCAAATCAGAAAGCCGTAAGGGATATTGTCGAGCTTTTGAATCGCCAATGTATCCCCCTTCGTGAACCGAGAGTACCAGTGGATCTTCTTGTAGATGAAATCAAGATACGTTTGACCTGGCATATACTCTCCAAAAGGAACAAGGATCTGTTTGTCGTATCGTTGCCCCAAACCGTATTTGGGATGAATATGGATCGCGCTATTGAACAACAAAGCTGGTCCATTCTTACGCATGATATAGTCGTATCCTCCCAACAGAATGGGACGTTTCACTTGGCTCGCTGCATAAGCCAACCTTGTCCGAGCTGCTGACGTAGAGAGCGCAAACTTAAACTCACCCTCAGACCATACGATCCAGTCAGCACCCTTTTTCGCGGCCTGTCTGCTCAACTCCAGATACGTAAGAAAAACATCAGAAGGACCAGATTTATTGTGATCTGCGGGTGTATAATTTGACTGAATCAACCCAACCTTTCGATGCTTTGCTGTAGCCAACTTACTCTGGTACAGGGAGATTCGCCAAAAGCCATAGGTCAAGACCAGCGCAACAGTTATCGCGAGGGCGACCATCTGAGAGACCGGAGCCCCCTTCCCCTCCCTGTGCCAAAGCCACCACTGAAACAAGATACAGTTGGACCAAAAGACCAGAAAGCTCACCCCATAGATCCCAGTAATGGAAGCGATCTGCACCAAAGGGATCACTTGATAATGACTGACCCCCTGCATATAAGGAAACAGTTGCGGCATCACAAATTCCAAGGCCACCAACAAACAGGGAGCCAAAAGCACCCAGGCTCGTGGGAAGGTCCGAATCAACCGAGGAATCGCAAGAGCAAGAAACACCCATAGCAAACTCAGATAGCAACAGAGCAATGTTGTAAGAAGAAACGCAAGCCAAAAAGAGATATTGCTAAAATTGGGCATTAAGTTAACAACCCAATAAAAAATCATAAAATTCGCAACGGTCCCACCACCAAGACCAAGTAACCACCGTCCTCGCCCACCCTGAGCCTGAATCGCCCAGAAAAAAGGGACCCACGCAAACCAATGCCAAGGCCACCAGTTGTAGGGGGCAGATAACAATGGCTGACTCACAGAAGTTAGCAACACAGCCAACCAGCGAAAACCAAACAACCGCCAGCTCCCATACCCCTCCCAAAACCCAGACCCAACAAGCTCCATCGACTTTTCAGAACTACCCATATTGAACCACAATCGTACAAACTCACTATGTTATCAGTAAAAACTCATTCAAAATCGCTCTCACTCTGGATATATACCTCTCTTCCCTCCAACAAATCAAACCCCCGACACGGTATGTTGCCGAGCTTTGTCCCCTCCCCTGCAACAAGGGAGTCGCTCCCGGCGGTCGAAAAAAACAAGGGATATCGACTTCGTTTCTAACTCCCCCCACGATGAAGCTATCAAGCTACCTAGCTACCTAGCTACCTAGCTATCAAGCTACCTAGAAAGGATTCAACAGCGACAGCTACCCTCTTGCTCCCCTGAAACAAGGGAGCAAGCGCTGCCCGATGAGAGAGCAAGTCGGAGGTTGGGTGGGGTCTCTCTTTCGGTGGGGATACTCCATTTAGAAGTACATCTGCAATCCGGATTTCATGACAAATCCGAAAGCTTCAAAGGATGTTTTGATGGGTGCGAATCCGATGATCATGCCGGAGGAGAATCCAGATTCGAGGACAAAAGCCAGTGAGTTGACAAGGAAGATCTCCATACCAACGAGGATACTGACTCCAAATGTTGGCTTTTCAGAGATCTTTGCGATTTCTGGATTGATATTTAAGACATTCCAGAGAGGCCAAAAATCGATTCGGGTGACTGCATAGCTTCGAATGGGCGGGAGTAAACTGGGGAATCGAACTAAAAATCCGAGTGAGATGTTGGTGTAGGATATGACGGGTTGTCGCTGGGTGGCAAAGAACAGTGATAATCCCAGGCGCACAGCAAGATAGGGTGACAATGGGAAGGCTCCACGTAGGCCGAGAAGAGGCATTCCACCCCAAATCCCAGCATATCCACCAAGCCCCAGATCACGATTCCATAACCGATTTTTGTTGTTTGTTTTCTTTTTTGGCTTCTCTACGATTAACTCGGGTTTAATGGAGGGGATCTCGGCTTTGGCTCTAGCTCTAGCTTTGGTGCTAGCTCTTGCTTTGGTGCTAGCTCTTGCTTTGGCTCTAGCTTTGGGCTGAATCGAAGGGCTTTTCGCTTTGCTCTTGGGCTGAATCGAGGGGGTTTTCGCTTTGCTCTGTGCCAAGGTTGTCACAGGTAGGGTCAAGCCCATCATAAGAAGAAACCAGAATATTTTTTGGCACATATCGTTTCCGATTCTGCGATGTTTCGCGTCGCATATTGTTGTGCCTGCAGGGGGCAACATCGAATGATCTAACCTACAAACTCTATGATGTCTTTGCAAAGCGGTCAAGGCTCCGGTTGTTTTTGTCTTTTGGGGTAACCCTTTTTGAGAGGTGATCTGTTGCGGCATGGTTCTGATCTTACAAAGGAAGTCAAGGCGGCTGTGCCTCTCTTCTCCGTTTCTGTTTAAGTTTGCTTGACAGAGTTGCTGTTTCCTCTCATGGT
Source organism: Myxococcales bacterium (assembly GCA_027005175.1). Lineage (GTDB taxonomy): Bacteria > Myxococcota_C > UBA6777 > UBA6777 > UBA6777 > M3003. The sequence goes on along the minus strand of JALTMC010000116.1, from coordinate 22,023 downwards.
AGGGTCCTGAAAAAGGAGAGATGATGCCCATGACTGCGAAATATGTTCCTACCAACTTGATCGCCAAAGATTGGCGAAAACTGGCAACCTTCTATAAAGAGGTTTTTGGTTGCACGATGGGGAGAAGTCTATGGAACAGATCACTTGCCACAGGGATTGTATGGAGCGCGTTATGGGTGGGATATCCTTGCCCTGTATTAGCTCAAACTACTGCCCCTGCTGCGTCACAGCCCGTCAGTCGCCCTACAAAGAAAACGGTCAAAACAACCGCAGTACACACCATAGTGATTGCAAAGCCATCGTCTCACCCTGTCGAGAAACCAATATCTCGTCCTGTGAAACAGCTAGTCCCTGTAGTCATGAGAGCCTTGCCTCATCCAGTGGGAAAAGCAACATCTCGCCCTGTGGGGAAGCCAACATCTCGCCCTACAGTAAAGCGATCGCAGAAGCCATCGACACAGCCATCATCTCGTTCTCGTCCTGTGGGGAAGCCATCGTCTCGTCCTACAGCAAAGCAACCATCTCATCCTGTGGGGAAGCCATCATCTCGTCCTACAACAAAGCGACCACAGAAGCCATCAACACTGCCATCATCTCGTTCTCGTCCTTTGGGGAAGCCAGTTGTTCCACGGTTGGCTCCGGTAAAGATCCCACAGCCGACCAGGAAGTTAGTTGTTCCACGGTTGACTCCGGTAAAGATCCCACAGCCGACCAAGCCTTTTCGAACAGGGTGGTTGAGTTTTGCTTTAACAGGTGACGAGCAGATCTGGTTGGATGGGCGAGAGATGGGAGTGGGTACGTTGGCCTATCTCAGGGTATTGGCGGGCCGTCATCATCTTCGGTTGAAGCATGCGAAATATGGTGAGGTGGTACGATATGTTGATGTCTGGCCAGGGCGGCATGTTTCTGTTTTGCGAAGGGGGAGTCGCATTGGGTTTCGTCGCTTTCGGTGGGAGCGAAGCAATGCTTTGGTTCGGATCTATTCATCCAAAGGGAAACCCACAGAGCGTGTTGTCGCCCCTGGTTCTTTTTGCCTCCCATCCGGCGTTTGTCATGTGTTAATGCCAGGCGATCACCTTTATATCCAACCGGATGGACGCAGCATCATCGTGTCTCCTCAAGGGGCCATTCGGTCGGCCCAATCGTATCGACCCAAACCAGGACACGGTTTTCTGACCTTCTACAGTTATCCTCCTGGCGCATTGTATCTGAACAAGCGCATGTTTGCCATGACACCAGTAGCTCGTTTGCCTCTGAAACCAGGAAAGTACAAAGCCTGGGTTCGCAACGGCTATCTCAACATGGAATGGCGTGGTTGGATTGTGATTAAAGAGGGAGAGGAAGTTCGCAAGATCGCCATGACAACACCACCCAAAGGAGCCAATCTGGTTATTGTATCAAAGAAGCCAGCTCGTATTTATGTGAATGGCAAGTTTCGGGGTTGGACTCCTGCTCATGTTTTGCCCGTCAGTCCTGGTACATACAAAGTTGAGCTTCAACGTATCCATGGCAAAAGGCGGAAACAAACGGTTGAAGTGATGCCCGGCCAGCTTGAAATCATTCGTTGGAAATAACAAACCTTCATTTTTTACCTTGAATCTCTTTGCGAAGGTGTCGAAAAAGTCAAGACGGTTTGACGAAGAAACAAGCCTTGACAAATAGAAGGATAAACCATAACGTGCCCACCATGTTGACGCTGAACTGTGATTCAGTGCATGAAAAGTGCGGGAGGGAAGGCACATTGGTCACCAAACAAGACGAGATCTTAGAAGCAGCGATTCGAGTGTTGGCAGTGCAGGGATTTCAACAAACAAAGATCCGTGACATCGCAAAGGAAGCGGGTGTTGCAGATGGAACCATCTACTTGTACTTCAAGAACAAAGATGAGCTGTTGGTGCGTTTGTTTGAAGAGGTCATGCAGAAGGTCTTCCGGATTTTGAATACGGCTTTGGAGGGTGTCTCAACACCGGCAGAGAAGCTGCACTGTTTTTTGCGAACTCACCTGCATATGGTAGAGGAAGAGCCCGAGGCAGCACAGATTATCTCGGTAGTTCTGCGTCAATCGACGGCATTTGTAAAAGAGTATAAGAATGCACTTTTTGCGAAGTACCTCGGTGTGCTGCAAAAGATTCTGCAAGAGGGGGTTGATGAAGGTGTCTTTCACAGTGACATCGATCCCATGATTGTGAGTCGGGCACTCTTTGGTGCGGCAGATGAGTTGGCTTTGGCCTGGTTACTGTCGCGAAATAAGGCATCGTTAGAACATACATCCCAAGTCATATCAAAGATGGTGCTACACGGTTTGTTGCGAGCACCTGTAGAAGAAGTTAAGTAGGCACATCTTCCACATCCAATCGTTTGGGTGTTGGGAGTCCCTAAAATGGGGACGTGTTGGAAACAATAGGAGAAGTCGAACATGAAAATCCTTGTGACAGCCAAACGCGTTGAGCATCCTGAATCCAAAATTCGCATCAACGGCGATGGTTCTGGGATAGTGACAGACGGTTTGAAGTATGTGATCAACTACTTCGACGAGATCGCGTTGGAAGAGGCCGTGCGGTTGAAGGCAGCCCACGATGCAGAAGTTGTAGTTGTTTCTATTGAGCCATCTGATGATTTGCAACATTTGTTAACCGCTCGTGCGATTGGTGCGGATCGCGCTGTTCGAGTCAAGGTTGATAGTATGCCTGATCCCGACGGCATTGCTTTGATCTTAAAAGCTGTGGCAGAGCGTGAAGAGGCAGATCTCATCCTTATGGGCAAGCAAGCCATCGATGACGACAGCAATGTGGTGGGTCAATTGTTGGCGGAGTATCTTCAGTGGCCTCAGTTGACTTTTGTTTCCAAGAAAGAGTCACTGGAATCACCCGAAGAGAAGGCAAAGAAAGCCGCTGTGGAAATTGACGACGGTATGGCGATCGTTGTTCGTGAAGTGGATGGTGGTCTGGAGACATTGGAAGCAGAGCTACCTGTTGTGATCACGGCCCATGACCGTTTGAATACTCCTCGTTATCCCGCACTACCCAATATCATCAAGGCCAAGAAAAAGCCCCTTGACGAGCTTACTCTTGATGAACTTGGTGTCAGCCTTTCCCCCAAAGTGACTGTGCTGAAATATGAGCCTCTCCCCGAACGCCAGGCGGGAGTTCTTGTAGAGAGTGTTGATGAGTTGCTCGACAAACTCCGCAACGAAGCAAAAGTGCTCTAAGATCAAACGTAGAACACAGAGCCAAATCACAGGTTGGCTTGGTGAAGGAGATATAACAATGGCTAGTTTGTTATTGATAGCTGAGCATTTTGAAGGCCAGTTTCGGAAAGTAACGTTCAACTCCATCAGTTTTGGCCGAGATGCTGCCGAAAAGCAGGGACTCGATTTCAATATCTTGGTTGTGGGTGAGGATGTTGAAGATTTAGCAGGACAGTTGGCTGAGTATGGTGCGGCCAACATTTATGTTGCGGAAGATCCAGCCTTTGAACATTACAACACCGAAGCATACACACAGGCCATTGTGCAGGTGGCCAATGATTCGGATGCACAACTGATTGCCGCTGCCGCGACTGTTCAGGGCAAAGACCTGATGCCTCGTGTCGCCGGTCGCTTGGGTGCAGGAATCGCATCCGACATCACCGGGATGCTCGATGATGGAACCTTCCACCGGCCTGTGTGGGCCGGTGCCGCGATCGCTCATATCCGTGTCGAAACAGACCGTAAGGTTGTGTCGTTGCGTTCCACTGCATTCGCTCCAGCAGAGCCCACAGGTGGTTCGTCGAATGTCGAAACTGTTGCCATCGATCTCGATGAAGACCGCATTGAGAAAGTCAGCTTTGTAGAGCGTGAATCCACCAAGTCCGAACGACCCGACCTCACAGAGGCTGGCATCGTTGTGTCTGGTGGACGTGCGATGAAGGACGCCGATGGTGTCGCGATGATTGAGTCTTTGGCCGACACCCTCAAAGCTGCGATGGGTGCTTCTCGCGCCGCTTGTGATGCAGGTCTTGTTCCCAACGACTTGCAAGTGGGACAAACCGGAAAAGTGGTCGCGCCCGATCTGTACTTTGCGATCGGTATCTCCGGCGCTATCCAGCACCTCGCTGGTATGAAGTCCTCCAAGGTCATCGTGGCTATCAACAAAGACCCAGAAGCCCCGATCTTCCAGGTCTCTGACTATGGCATCGTCGATGATATGTTCAAAGTCGTCCCCGAACTCAACGAGAAGCTCAAGAACGGCTAGAGTCTTTGCACGCGGTAGTCATATTCCTATGGGCGTTGAACCCTATTGGGTAGGGTAGAGCGGTCGCACCAGCAACTTGCTCTCCTTTCGATCAAGTCGCCTGTTGGTAAACGATCCTGATTCATCTAGGGCCTCGCTAGCCGGAAACCCCTGACTTCAGTCGGGGGTCGTATGACGCTTCCCTACTCCCTCTCTTCACATAAGTTGCAGAAAACTCCTTCCTTGACATCTACGTCTAATGCTATTTATGGATCAACTACGTACGTCTTCGATATTCCAAAAGTCGCTTGACAAGCAATCGTATCCTCTTTGACGTTTAAATTCATCATAATCAGTGTTTTCGATAGATGGAAATTCATTCCGAATTTCGGAAGAAAGTATTGCAATCACTTTTTCACCAAGAAGATATGAATATTCACCACGCAAAGCTTTTTCGTACCAATCTGTGAGGTCATCGTAAGTGATGATAGAGTCAAGAGCTTGTTTCGCACTTTCTAAGCCTGTAGTCATTAACTTTCTTTCCACAGACTAAGTTGCTTTTCTTGGCTCAAAGATGGTTGCTTTTCTCTGATACTTCTTAGCATCTCCTTGGCTACAGCTTTGATCACAGGAACGCTAACACTGTTTCCGAGTTGTTTCCTGATTTGGGTATAACACACTGTGATCTTATAGGACTCCGGAAACCCTTGAATTCGAAGTAACTCCCTTGGTGTAGGTCTTCGATTGCCATTGATGAGCAAATAATTATAGGAAGCTCCCGCTCGAAGAGCACAAGAATACTCAAGAGCTGAGATATTTCCACTTTTATTTTCATGCCAGATGGAGGGAGTCGCAAAGCCTGGTTTTACCATCTTATACCTTTTTTCTCTGATCTCGTCTGAAACAAAAAACTTTTTATCAATCTTTGAGTCATCTTCCAATATATCGGATAGGTGAGCTCTTGAAGCTGTTGCTTTCGGAAATGAAAAAGAGATATTCTCTCTAAATCCAACAATAATAGTTCGTTCTCTTTTTTGTGGAACACCAAAATCAAGGGAGTTTAAAACGGTGTGGTGTACGAAGTAACCCAAGTTTTCTAAGTGTTGTACGATTGTTTTAAAAGTCCTCCCTTTATCGTGAGACCTCAGGTTTTTCACATTTTCAAGCATGAAAGCGTATGGTTTTTTTACACGTAGAACTTCTTCAATATTAAAAAAAAGAGTGCCTCTTGTATCGGAGAACCCTTTCTGGTCGCCACATATGCTAAACGCTTGGCATGGAAATCCAGCCAAGAGGATGTCATGGTCAGGAATGTCACCTGGAGCGAGTTGTGTGATATCCCCATAAGGACGCTCTCCAAAATTTGCTTCATAAGTATCTTGTGCATTTTTATCCCACTCTGAGGAGAAGACACATTCAACTCCTTGGGTTTCAAATCCTAGCCGGATTCCACCAATTCCTGCAAATAAATCAATAAATTTGAGTTTTTCCATAGAACTTACCACTATGATAGAGATGGTCCGTGTAATACCTTATCAAAACAAGATGGTAACTAAGTAGTGAAGTATCGTCGAGCACCATCTTAAAGTCTGTGGAAGGATCGAGTATCAGGCAGAATGACTTTTTTAATCACAGTCATGCCGTGGCCTTCCTCTTGCTCTAATGGACTCCGTATTTTGGGACTTTGGCTTTCTTGTTTGTCTGGCAAGGCTTATGGTATCGCTTCTGGGATGCAAGATAAACGACTAAAAACAAGAGATATTCGTTGTGTTACAAAAACAACGTGTTGCACACCACCACGGAACGTATTTTCAACCAGCACCACACGTTAATAATGGAGGAGGCTTGTGATGGGGGTTTCACCGAGTCTTTTTCGGCCTTTAAGGAAGTCTAACTCGATCACAAAGGCGAATCCAACGATCTCACCACCCAGCTTTCGAATAAGTTTGGCGGTGGCTTCTGCAGTTCCGCCTGTGGCCAAGAGGTCATCGACGACAAGAACGCGATCTCCTCGTTGAATGGCGTCTTTGTGGATCTCCAGGGTGTCAGTGCCATACTCCAATTCGTAGGTCTCACTCTCCGTTTCTGCGGGTAGTTTGCCTGGTTTGCGTACGGGAACAAAACCTGCGTCGAGGGATTGTGCCAGGGGTGTTCCAAACAAGAAACCGCGCGACTCCATACCTATGACTTTCGAGATACGTTGATCTCGAAACTCTGCAACAAATCGTGCGATCGTGGTGCCAAACGCTTCGGCGTTGGCAAGTAAGGGGGTAATATCTTTAAACAAAATTCCCGGCTTGGGGAAATCGGGGATATCTCGGACGAATAGATTGAGATCCAGATGCTCCATAACACAACTCTCTTACGGTAAATCCGAACAGTTTCACTCCATTCGGAAAAGGAAATTCCATCATCAGGTTCATACAAAGTCCGGGTGATTCGCGCACGTGATACAGCAGTGTCGCTGCGTCTCATCCATGGGTTGGAGTCTTTCTCTCAATGCACTGTTTATGTGAACTTCGTACAAGGACGCTGAATTTGTACTTGAACCACGCAGAAGCGTCAAGCGACAAAACGAGCATCGATACGTATCTTTGTGATAGGAGCGACTGGTGGGCTCCCATCGCCTCCAGGTGAGTGAAGTATCTTTGTGATAGGAGTGGCTGGTGGGTTCCGAGCGCCTCCAGATTGGAAAAGGAGAGTGAAGTGTCTTTGTGAGAGGAGCGGCTGGCGGGTTCAGATCGCCTCCAGGTTGGAGAAGGAGTTGAGCCAAGAGCGTGCAAACGCAGGTGGAATAAGGGTCTCCATGGATTCTTTGACTGCGATGGCTTCGTCAGTGCGTCCAAGAGACAGCCACTGGTTGTGGGAGAAGTGGTAGACTTGCCGGGCCCGCTCCGGTTCTTGTAGGTACTGGGCCATATGACCAGCCATGAGTGAGACGCGAGCAAGGTCTGCGTCGGTGAATCCTTTTTCTTCAAAGATCCTGGTAGCCTCTTCAAAATACATATCCCAGGTATCCCAGTCTTGCATGCTGGCAAGACAAGGCAGCAGACTCATCTTGGCGACACAAGCAAACAAGATGCGACCTCCGACAAGGAAGGTTTGGAGGGCTTGGGATAATGCTGTATAGGCTTTGTAGTATTCTTTTCGCTCGATCCAGACGAGGCCAAGATTCAGTTCGATCAGTGCAGCATTGCCTGCACCGATTTGACGATATTTTTGCAAAGCCTGTTTGTACATCATTTCGGCTTCCAACATTTCGCCTTTGTGACGAGCGATATCTCCCAGTGCGTTGAGGCAATCAGCGGTGCCACGATGGTTGCCAAAACGTTCATAGTGATAGCGTGCCATGGTAAATCGGTCGATCGCCTTGTCGCTGTTTCCATGTTGTCGTGCGATGACACCAAGGCTGTAGCAGGCAAGCCCCATCAACTGGTAGTCTTCGATGCTTGTAGCATCGTCGAGTGCTTGGGACAGATAGTGAGTGGCCTCTTCATATTTGCCTTGAAAGCTGAGAATATGCCCCATGTATCGGCGACAAACAGCCAGGGATTGACGGTCTTTCTGAAGTCTGGCCAGATGCTCAGCTTGGCGTAAATACTCCCAACATATTTCAAACGCTTCCTGGTTTCGCCAGCCGTAATAACCCAGATGTATTAAGGCTTCTGTGAGTGTGCGAGGCCAGTTGTATTGGTAGGCATAATCTTTGGCTTGGGATGCCCAATGGATGGCCTGCTCGTAGTCTCCGAGACCCCGGGCCTGACGACATCGATACATCCAGTATTCTCCCCAGTAGGCATGATTCGTGGGCCATGATAGCCGAACCAGGAGAGCTTCCCAGGCATCGAGGCTTTGTTGCCCCTGACGATATTCTCCAGCATTTAATCGTTCAGCAATGCCCATACGCAGGAACGGAAAGGCCTCTTCATCCTTACCTGCTTGAATGAGGTGATGTCCAAGACGCTCCGCCACACCAGGACCTTTTTTGGAATAGAGCATTTCGACACAATAATGATGCAGTCTTTGCCAACGTCCATCTTCTTGGGCACTTCGTTTGAGTGACTCTCGCAACATATTGTGAACAAAGGACCAGCCCATACTGGTGTGTGCGAGGTTGCGGTAGGCGAGGCGTTGGTCCAGTAGTCGCTCCATCAGCTTCGTTGATACAGGAATATTGGCCAACTTACAGACATGCTGCCATTCGTTGAGGTCCACATCCCGACCGAGGGCTGCCGCCAACTCCAACGCCATCTGTTCTTCCGAAGATAGCCCTTGAAGAACACGGGCAATACGTGACTGCCAAACTTCATATAAGTTATCTGGGAGTCCAACGGTGATCCCTGGTTTGAGTTGAAATCCTGCAACATCGCGATACAGCCAGTCGCGCTGAATCCAGTCTCGAACAAGCTCCTCAGCAAACATTGGATTCCCTGCGGTGAGAGCCTCCACCTGACCTGCCAGCTCTCCTGTGAGTTGCAGTAACTCTCGCACAAGAACATTGTGATGGTCGGGTGGTAAGGGTCCAATCTCAAAGTTGTGTGTATCAGGCTCGCGGATTAACTCTTCGAGCAATGCTGTGGCAGAGGGTTGTTCGGCGAGTGCTTCGATTTGAGCTGTGAGCACAAACAGTATGGGCTGTGGTGAGTGGGCTTGCTGTTGCATCATATAGGAGACAAATCCCAGAGCATCGAGCCCCCACTGGATATCGTCCAGCCACACAAGCATCATCTTGTTGCTGTGGCTGCTACGTTTTTGAAGGAAGCGTCCCAACGCTTCGTACCGTCGTTCGGGAGCTAACTGGGCTGCATTGCTGTTTGCGTACTGGTTGGGTCGGATTGGAATCATACACTCCGCAAGTTCCTGGATGAGGAGCTGGTTGTTTTCTTCCCGACCCAAGAAGGAGCGTTGCAATCGCTCAATTGTTTCATCGTACGACAGCCCATTGCATTGCAAGTGTCGGGAGAGCATGGCTCCCAAGCCTGTGAAAGGAGTGAGTTCGAGTGTATTGATCCCGCGCATGGATAGACCTATACCCAACTCAGAGATACGCTCACACAACCACTCTGCCAATCGACTTTTTCCACACCCCAAAGGTCCTTGCAAGACAATCGTATGTGTTTTTTTGGTTTGTTGTACATGTTTGACAAGCTCCCAGAGTTCATCGCGCTCTGTGTCTCGTCCTACGAGAGGGGTGGGCGACATCCCAAACAACTCTAGGCTTTTGACAGGGGAGCCTTTGGGAGAGCTGAGCTTGAAGGAGTGGCGCCAGCTTTCTGGAAGTGTCGATGGTTGTGCAAGCTCCCAACTATCGGAGCGCATTTGCGGCAGGGAAAGAGGTGTCTCTTTCGCGAGGGGTTCAACATGGAAGGCTGGAGTGGGTTCTTGCCCCATCATGGCCCACGATGCCATATCTTCACTCTCCAATGGTACCCCTTCTTGTGCCTGCTCTGTGAGAGTTCTTGTCTCTGGCTGTGTTTTTTCTTGCTCCTGTTGCGTGCTTTCTTCTTTTGTCTTTGGCTGTGTTTTTTCTTGTTCCTGTTGCGTGAGGGCTCTTATCTCTGGCTGGCCCGATCCGATCTGTCGCAGAGCTCGGGCAGCATCAGCAGCACAGGAGAATCGCCGATAAGGATCTTTCTTGAGAAGCTGCTGTATCCACCGAAACGCACCTTCAGGTAAGGCGATGTGTTTGGGAAGGCTCGGAACAGGCTGGTACATATGTGCCGCTTTAAAGGCTTCGAGAGAGAGCGAACTTCCGAAAGGAGGTGTTCCCTCCAAGAGTGCATAGATGGTGCACCCAAGAGCGTAAAGATCGGTCCAGGGACCATAATCTCGCCATCGGCGCTGAAATTGTTCAGGAGCCATAAAGGCAGGTGTGCCGAGGAATTCTTTGGTGGAACCTGGGACTTCATCACTTTCAAGTGAGTGGGCCAGACCGAAGTCTGTGAGTTTGATATGAGTATGGTGCTCTTTCCACAGGATATTGGCAGGCTTGAGATCGCGATGAAGTAGGCTTCTGGCATGTGCATGGGCCAGAGCGTCGAGCAAGGCGAGCAAGATAGGATACAATTCAGACCACAGCAGACGGCCTCGAAGAGTCTCCAGAGAACCATCTCCTCGTTCCATGATCAGATAGGGGCTGTGTGCAGGCAAGTGAAAAGGAGGCACACTTTGTTCCGGCGTGATCTCTCCAAAATCAAAGATCTCGATGATATGGGTATGTTGAAGTCGGGCCATCGCCCGGACTTCATCGCGAAAGGAGCGACGCAGGTGAGGCAGACGAGCCAATTCTTTTGTCATCACCTTGAGTGCAACACGAACATTGTATTCTCGATGAATCGCATCCCAAATGGTACACATTCCACCCTGTGCGAGGGGGCGGATGATGTCGAAGAACCTCAACGTATTCACGATAAAAACTTGCTCCTCAGGCCTTTTTCCTAGAGGAAAAACAAACAGTTCATCCTCTGGTCATTTTCATGAGAGGAGAACAACATATGGATTTAATAACCATTTCTTGTCTGTCGTTATCACCTATTCTTGTGAGCACAACATCATAGGCCAACTCGTTTGCACCTTTGCACAACACGATAGGCAACTCGTTTGCACCTTTGCACAACATCATAGGCAACTCGTTTGTACAACATGATAGGCCAACTCTCATGAGATAGAAACGACGAAAAGAAAAAGAAGTTTAATTTTCATAGGGTGAGGAGAGGAGAGCGAGGCGGAGAGAGTGGGCTAGGAAGTTTTGGCCTGGTGCTTGTTTGCGATATAGTCGAGGGTTAAGACAAAGAGAATACCTACAACAACCAGCACGGCGGCGAGGATAAACTGAGAACTCCACTGGTTGGGCCAGTAGTTTTGCAAGAACAGTCCTTTTTTCTTAATGGCGAACAATATATCTTCTCGAAAGGGCCAGAAAAACTGGTCGCTCAAAGACTGCGCCGTTTCGAGATCACCGGACCCTTTTTGGAAGGGCCAGATCTTTCGTAGAGAGCCGACCATCAAGCCAGTGAGTACGGCGAGTGTGGCAGACTGGTAACGATCCAGCAACCAATTGAGCAGGCGAGAGAAGGCTAGCAGCCCACAAATGCAGCCAAGGATAAAGACAAACACAACCAGGAGGTTGTGGTCGACTTTGCGGTGATGGAGGACATGGGAGAGTGATTCCAGGATAAAGGAGTATTTCCCCAGCAGTAGGAGCAAGAAAGCACCGCTCAAACCGGGGAGAATCATGGCACAAATCGCGATGAAACCGCACAGGAAGATGAAGCCCATATTTTCGGGTGTTTGGACGGGGATGAGGCCCACAAAGTAATAGGCTCCAGCAGTTCCAAGGATAGCCATGATGACCGTGCCTGCTCCGTGGTCGTCGATCGTTCGCCAGACATGCCAGATGCTAGCCAAGATCAAGCCAAAGAAGAGCCCTTTGGTTGGAGCAGGGTAGGTATAAAGCAGCTTGGGCAAAAGACGGGAGAGAGAACCGATGGCGACGCCAATGCCCAAGAGCAGTGCGACGAGAAAAGGCAAATTGATATGTTTGCTGAAGGCTCTCAATTGACCTGTCAGGATGAGGCGCAAGGCTCGGATATCAAAGGCTCGGATGCTGGCGATGAGTTCGCGATAGATGCCCATAATCAGGGCCATCGTTCCACCGGAGACTCCAGGAATAACATCAGCACCTCCCATCAAAATACCGCGTAGGGTAACTCCCGCATATCCTGGAACAGATCGCTCCTGATAAAAGCGGGATTCCGCATGGGCTTCACCTTGTGTAGCTTCATCTTGTGTGGCTTGTGCTTCTTGTGACGACGACATAGCTGATGCCTCTTTGTGCAGTTAGGGGAGTTTCTTGCGAAGATCATCCAGCTCGTCAAAGTCGGTGAGATCAAGCTGGAGCGGCGTGACTGAGACTTCCTTTTGTTGGATCATCGCTGTGTCACTACCGGTGTGGTCTCCCAACAAGGGAGGACGTCCACCGATCCAATAATAATGTCCACCTCTTGGATCTTTGCGGGTCTCAACATGTGTGGGGTAATCAACCTCACCCAAACAAGCTGCCCGCAGTTGTGCAGGCACGGGGAGTGGAGAGCGAGGGATATTGACGTTGAGCAGCTTTCCAGGAGCCATGGGGGGTTGCTTCAGATACCAGGAGAGAACCTCATGAACGACACGCTTTGCGGTGCCCCAGTCTTCCTCACAGGGGTTTCGGGCAGCCAAGGAAAAGGCCAGAGAAGGTATTCCTGCGCGGGCTCCCTCCATGGCTGCAGCAACCGTACCTGAATAGAGAACATCGATCCCCAGATTGGGACCAAAGTTGATACCTGAAAGTACCAAGTCCGGCTTGGATTCCGATACCATATGAATCCCAAGATAAGCGCAGTCTGTTGGAGTTCCTGTGACCGCATACTTTTGGGGTCCGTGTTCACGTAGACGCAAAGGAGCGTGTAACGTAATGGCATGGCTCACTGCACTGCATTCATCATGAGGTGCGACCACAAGACAATCACCAAAAGATTGTGCGGCTTCTGTGAGGATTCGCAATCCAACGGCATGGATACCGTCGTCATTCACGATGAGGATGCGCACAGAGTACTTACCTTCGGGTTGAAGATATGGAGGAAGAAGTGGAAGAAGGGGGAAGAAAAATGGTCGGGGCGAGAGGATTCGAACCTCCGACCCCTTGACCCCCAGTCAAGTGCGCTACCAAGCTGCGCTACGCCCCGACCAAAATCTCAATGCAAAGATTGTCTCTTTACGAGTTGAGAGCGTTCTTTAATACTTGACTGGGTTTGAAAGTCAAGACTTTTCTTGCAGAAATTTTAATCGCCTGCCCTGTCTGTGGGTTACGACCGATGCGTTCGCGCTTACGACGAACAACAAAGTTACCAAAACCCGAAACTTTTAGCTTCTCACCAAATTCAAGGGTCTCTTTGATCGTATCAAAAAAGAGATCAACCATATCGGCTGCTTCTTTTTTTGAGAAACCTACATTGTGATGGACGCTGTCGATCAAATCTGCTTTTGTGACTGTTTTCGACATAATTCTCGTCTCTTTCTCTTCAAGAGTTACAGAAATGGGTGCTCACAGGAAAGGGAGGGGCACAGAGAAGCTCTAAGACAATTGTCCTTGAGCCAGCTCGACCAACGCTCCAAAAGTCTGTGGATCGCGTACTGCGATGTCAGCTAACATCTTGCGATTGATCTCACAGCCAGCTTTTTTCAAGCCATTGATCATCCGACTGTAGGACATCCCATTGGCTCGTGCGCCAGCAGAGACACGGGCGATCCATAGTTTGCGAAAGTCACGTTTGCGCTGACGGCGATCTCTGTAAGAGAATGCCAGTGCACGACGAAGTGTTTCAGCTGCTTGACGATAAATACGGCGGCGACCGGCAACAAATCCTTTGACTCGTTTGAGCAGACGGTTGCGGCGACGACGGGCTTTAAATCCGCGTTTGACCCTCATGGTTGTATATCCTTCACTACTAAATCTCAGATGAGGTGGTCGAGGCAGTGTATGGCGTTCTTACACCTTACATGCGGAGAAGGGGTTTAGCACTTCTCCGCAGCCTTTGTCAACACCTTATCAATCGGGATGATAAACAGAACTTACTTTTGGCCGTAAGGCAACATGCGCTTAATACGCCCAACATCAGAGGCATCGACGATGCCCGCTTGACGCAAGTTGCGCTTTCTCTTTTGGCTCTTCTTGGTCAAAATATGACTGGTATAAGCCTTGGATCGTCGAACTTTGCCTTTGCCCGTATAACGGAATCGTTTGGCAGCGCCGCGATTGGTCTTCATCTTAGGCATCGTAGATGCTCCTTTTTCCATCAAATAAAAAACGACTCTATCAAAACCACAACAGTGGAATACATTTGCCACATCATCCGACACAGGGAAAAATGCCAGAGCAAACTAACTATCTCTACAATCATCACTGTATTGTTTGTTGTCACTCTCACTGCGAAAGAGTTCAACAACAGTCCTTGTATGGTGATCTCACAAGAGGAAGAGAGGCGATGATTATTCTTTCTCTTTTTTTGCGAGTGGAGCCATGATCATGATCATGGTGCGGCCTTCCATACGGGGCCCCATTTCGACGTTGGCGTCTTCTCCGATCTCTGCTTTAATTCGATCCAGAATTCGACGACCGCGATCCGCATGGGTGATCTCACGACCACGAAACATGATTGTCACTTTCGCCTTATCACCGTCTGCCAAGAAACGCCGGATATGTCGGACCTTTGTTTGGATGTCGTGCTCGTCCGTCTTGGGACGAAGTTTAACTTCCTTGACCTGGATGTGAGAAGCATTGCGTCGGGCCTCTTTGGCCTTCTGCTTTTGCTCATACTTGTACTTGCCGTAATCCAACAGCTTGCACACTGGAGGACGGGCATTGGGTGCGACTTCCACCAGGTCGAGGCCTACTTCTTCTGCCATCGCAAGGGCTTGTCGTGAAGGGACTATTCCAGCTTGCTCGCCGTCCTGGTCAATCAGTCTGACTTCTCTTGCTCGGATGGCATCATTAATACGAGGCTCTTTAATCTCTTGCTCCTTCTTTTTCTTTCCCAACGGTCTGAATGTTTTGGGGCTCATGGGATCGAAGCAAAACATACATACAGACACAACACAACACAAACAGCGGCACAATACCCATCGATGAACCACAACGCTGAAAAACTCAAAATGAGGGGCGTTTGTGACAGTCACCGCGGTAGGCCGCACATAAGAACACCGAATTTCCCAACGGTTATAGAGTTGTTCGCTTGTTCTGTCAAGCAAAAATTGGGTTGTTTTTCAAAATGATGCAGAACTCTTGAAGGTGGGTTGTTCATTCCGGGTGTTTTGCTCTATCTTTGAAATAAGCCTGTTTTGAGCTTATGGAGCCTCAGGACCGGCGTGCCCCTGCATCATTCATGGGTTTAATGAATGCCCTTTTGAGCGGCTCAAACTCCTTCTGTTGGGAGCCTTCAAGCCGTTTGATGATCTTCTGTATGGAATCAAACGTTGATGATAAAGCTATCACTATGGACGGTTGCCCCGGATGATCCTTCCGAAGGATCTTGTGCCTCAACCCTAGAGCACCTCCTCAAACAACAACTCCCCGATGCTTCGATCTCTGTTGTTCATGTCGTGGAGCGGTGGGGGCGTACCATCCGAAAGACCCTACTGCGCGAAGGCATTGCTGCGCTACAATCATGGTTTCCTGGCTTCTGGGGTGGTCTTTATGACAGCAACTCCCCAGGACATTCGATGGATCCCATGGCCCAACTGCGTCACCTCTTTACGGTGGAAGATGTCCTGGACGAGATCGACAAAGAGTCCTTCGATCTGGTGATCGTTTGTCACCCCATCGCTCTGTGGTTGGCGAGTCAGGTTCGTTGGTCCCATCTTGAGTCCGATCCTTTGCGATCCTTTCCTGTTCTTGCCTGGCTGCCTTCCTTTCATGCTCATCCCAGCCAAGTCCAACCCGGAATCAGTCGATACGGATTGTCACACCCCGACGTGATGCACGAATGGCTGGAGCTTGGCATCTCCAAAGACAAACTTCAGGTGATAGGGATCCCAAAAAGCAAGGAAGGCCCGTCGCACGAAGAAGCCCGCCAACAGCTCGGTGTCGCAGATCTCTCCCAGCCTGTTGTTCTTCTCCGAGCCGATAGGCTTGAGGAAGCTGAACTGAGTCTCTGGTTTCAACAGTGCAGCTTGTTGTCGCTGCCCTTTCAGTGGTGGCTCGACTATGGAGAAGACTCCGCACTGGCTTCCCATTTGCGGAAAGAAGCGAAACGTTGGAGTGTCCCTGCTCGTATGTTTGGACACCAAGCTGACCGTCGCTCTCTCTTCTATGCCGCCGCTGATGTTGTGTTGCTGCGAGCCAAACCCTGGTCTGTGATGGAAGTCCTCACAAACAACACACCTGTTGTCTTGTGGCAACCCCGACCTGGCGCAGAGACACAAGACGCAGACTTTCTCACAACACATCACCTTGGTACCGTGATGACAGAGCTTCTCTCCATGGATACTGCTTTAAAGACCGCCATCTCGCTGAAGGACTCTCCTTCATGGCAAACAACACTCTCTCTCATGCTTTTAAAGGACGTACAGATTCAATGGTCCCAAACCATCCTGGAGATGATAGACCAACGCGACACCATTCTTCATCGTGACGCAGCACTTCTCCTATCCGAACTCACACTTCTTCAACCCGAACCACAGCAACCCAAACCCGAGAAGACACATCCACTTGCTGCTCCCACAACATCAACAACCGCTCCTGTGTTTGAAGAGATAGGACAAGCCCCTCCAACAGAGAGACTTGTGACTTCCTCCCCACAACCCAAAGATGAGACCTTCTATGACTCCATTCGGAAACTCTCCATAGAGAAAGAGTTGGCACAACTGAAACAACGAATGAAAATCGATAGAGCCCATCTCGATCTGTCAAAATTAGAGGAAGAATAGATCGCCATGAAACAACGAACGAAAATCGATAGAGCCCATCTCGATCTGGATAGAGCCCATCTCGATCTGTCAAAATTAGAGGAAGAATAGATCGCCATGAAACAACGAACGAAATTCGATAGAGCCAATCTTGCTCTGTCGAAATGAGAGGAAGAATAGATCGCTATGTTTGATTGGTTAAAACACAAAAAAGACATCCAGCTTCCTGTTGGTATGGTGGACCTACATAACCACGTGTTACCCGGTGTGGATGATGGTCCAAAGACCATCGATTCATCGCTGGAGATGTTGCGAGATTTTGCAGCTTCGGGTTATTCAACAGTGTCTGTATCGTGTCATATGATGCATCATCGATTTCCCAATGTTTCCTCTGAGCTTATTCGCAACACTGTGGAGCAAGTTCAGACACGTTTGAAAGAAGAAGGCATTGCGATTCAACTTCTTCCAGGCTGTGAGATCTTTTTCGATGATCGGTTTCTGATCGAATGGGAGGCAGGGACTCTTTTGCCTGTGGGAGGTGATGGTCCTTATTATTTGATCGAGTTCTCACTACGAGATCCCATGCTTCGTATGAAGGAGCTGGTGTTTGAACTCAGCGTGAAAGGCATTCGACCGATTCTAGCCCATCCAGAACGATACGATGTGTTGTTGCGAAAACCTGAACTGATCCATGCGTGGAAAGAGGCTGGCTGGATTATGCAGCTTGATCTATGCAGTTTACTCCCCGATGGAGTTCGGGATGTACGCAAGCTCGCACAACGTTATATTCACGAGCATGTCTTTGATATCGCAGCCACCGATCTACACGGCCCAACCGGACGTGTTCGTGAAATGGCGACCGCACTGGCCCGAGAGACCAATGAAGACGAACTCAAAAGACTCCTCGTCACCAATCCACAACGCATCTTAGAAGGCCACTATGTTATTCAAATTGACCAGGACTAATGGTTTGTCACTTTGACACCGGAGAGGTCTTTTTTGGCACGTTCAGGATCGATCCAGGCGAGGGACCGACAGGCTTGGCGCCGCAAATGCTCAGGGGCTTTGTCGTTGAGAGCAACTTCATAGAGTGGGTTATAAGCGTTGCCATTGCGGGTGTTTCCGAGAGACCGAATCGCGTGCATCGCATCGTCAATGTCGCTATTTTTCATCACTTTGAGCAACTCTCTCACGGTCTCATCATCATTGAATTCACCAAGGGCAGTGAGCGCGCGTTCGCGTACAAATGCATCGGAATGCCGGGACGCTCGAACAAAGAAGGGCTGGAAGCGCTCTTCATTATTTTCGCGAAGAATCGCAACTTGGGCTCGTAGTACGACAGGATCTTGTTCGTTGGTTGCCAGTATTGTATGGCAGGCAAGGTCAGGCTTGAGTTGCCCCAACACCTCGGTGGCTGCAAGGCGAACAAAGGCCTCTTCATCTTGTAGCAGGGCCGACAAGGTATTCTCAACACCTTCAGGATGGACTTTTTTGATACACTCAATCGCTTTGCGACGGATCTTTGGATCATCATTGTCAAGGAGGCTGAGTAATTGTTCTCCAATGGAGGGTTCAAAGAGGTGAGCCAGAGAGAAAGTAGCTTCCACACGTACTGCGGCTTCTGGGTCCTTGAGAGCTTCTTGGAGTGCGGGGCACGCGCTCTTTTGGCCGATGCGTCCCAGTGCTCTCGCCGAGGCAACGCGGACCTCTTTCGCTGGATCGGTGAGAGACTCAGAGAGGGCCGAAACCCCTCGCACATCCCCCATCTTTCCGATGGCCCGAGCCGCTTGCAAGCGGACCTCAGGTTCGTTGTCGCGAAGGAATTGACGGATAGAGAAGAAGGCCCTCTCATCCTTGAGCTTGCCCAACGTGCGAACCATCTCACGACGAACAGACGCGCTCTCTTCACTCTTGGCCGCGCCGATGAGTTCCCAGAAATAAGGGTGGCTGGAGCGATCTTCGAGCGCTAACAATCCAATGAGGATGGCTGCATTCTCTCGTTCATTGGGATTGCCGACCGTTAGATTCCTCAGCAACATCTGTAGCAGTGGTTCGCTGTGTTCGTCGCGTTGCAACCGGTCGATCTCGGAAGGCTCAGGATTGAAGATCTCAGGCTTAAGCATCGCGTGATCAACAAAGGACAGAGCATCTTCACCGATACGAACGAGACGTCGGCCAGCCATCTGTGGAGCTGTGCTCATCGCAGCGATCGTCTCTTTCATCATCAACCAGCGCTTCCACTGACGCAACAAAGCAGCAACCAACAAGGTGTAGATCAGGAGCCGAACGACAGCGATAACGATCTGACTTTGCCAGTGGATGGCCCGAATATTACGAAGATGCCAGCCAAAGATCTCGGGAATGTCAAGGACACTCTTGAACACGCAATCCATGGTGTATAAAAGCCAGTCAAAGTAGTTGAGGTTGTTGAACTCATGGGCAAAAAAGGCTTCCCCTTTCCACTGGTAGAGATATTGGAATAAAAAACTAAACACAAAGAGTTGGGTGACATTGACAAAAACAACCCAGTACCAAGCAAAGAAATGTCGTCGGTATTGGATCTTGTTGGCCTCCGAGAGAGAGGCACGACCTCCCAACACGCGATCGTAACGAAATTCATTGACAAAGTAGAGGGCGCTATAGACGACGTTCACCATCATGATGCCTGCGATCAAAGCGATCGCATATTCAGGCTTGTATCCTTGTAATATGTAGGCTGCTGCAAACGCAGAACTGTAGGCAACTGTGAGTAATACTGCGATAACAATTCGTCTTTTCGAAGTTTTGTTGGCTGTAGCCATGCAAGCACCTCATTTTCACTACGTGTGGTATAATCGCTGCAGCAAAAGGGATATCGTTATACCTGTAAGAGCAACGAACAACAACTATGACCATATATCGTTTGGATCAAAGAATTCTCTTTCCCTCCCCCGAGGAAGCCGAGCCTGATGGCTTGTTGGCTGTGGGTGGTGATTTGTGTCCAGAGCGTCTCACGCTGGCGTATCGATCGGGCATCTTCCCCTGGTATACGGAAGATCTACCTATCCTGTGGTATTCGCCTGACCCTCGAATGATTCTAACTACTCCTACATTGCGCATCAATCGCTCGTTACGCAAGGCCATACGCAAACAACCTTACCAAATCACATTGGATCAGGCGTTCCCGAGAGTCATACGCTCTTGTGCTGAAATCCCTCGGCCCGGTCAGGAGGGGACCTGGATCACCAACGATATGCTCGATGCCTACTGTGAGATGCATCATCGTGGGATAGCTCATTCTGTCGAAGCTTGGGACGGCGAGAGCTTGGTCGGTGGTGTCTATGGCATCAGCTTGGGTGGTGTCTTTTGTGGAGAGTCCATGTATGCCCATGCAGCCAATGCCTCAAAAATAGCGTTTGTTACCCTGCTTACACAACTACATCGATGGGGCATTCACCTGATCGATTGCCAAGTCTATACAGAACATCTCGCGCAGTTTGGTGCGAAGGAGGTGCCTCGTCATGTCTTCTTACAATGGCTTAAAGACGCTCTTCATCTGCCAACCCAACAAGGTCCATGGTCCCTGGATCATGACCTCAACAGCGGACCCTCTTCGTTCTCACTCAAACCATAGTATGGTATGCAAAGAGAGAACAAAGCCCTCTGTTCTTTTTACACCATGTGCTTGGAGAAATAGATGCCGGGAAGCTTATGGATTCGGTCCGTGTCTTTTGCTTTATTCTTGTGTTGTATCAGTGTGTCTACCCCAGCCTTGGCTCTGATGAAGAATGCAAAGACTCGATTTTATCTCGAGAAATCCAGAGCTGCTTGGTCTATTGGAAAACTTGGTGCATGGGGCCAATCGCTCACAATGGCTGAGGCTGCTTATGCACAAGAAAAACAAAGAATGTCCGAAGATGAAAAGAGCTACTATCAGCTTTGGTTGTATCTTTTTCGCTCCAAGTGGCATCAGCATCAAGGGATGACACCGGTGATAAAAAATATCGAGCAATTTGAAAACAAGAAAGAGCTTTCCAGTCACATTAAGCGATGGGAGAAGGCCGTTCAACATTTACAACAAGGATATCATTTATTTAAAAAATACAACTTTCTCTATAGCCAGATCTCTGACAAAGCAAAGATCTCCAACCGCTTGTACATTCAGGCCTCGCTGAGCCAGGAGCGCGACCTTCTTGGTCATGTTCAACTGGGACAAGTATACATTGCTTTACTTCGATTTGCCCGGCAGTATTCGAAAGATCGAGCCAAAGTGAAAAGCAGGATTCGCAAGCAAAGCGGAACCGTAAAAAGACTGTTGGAAGAACAAGTCAAAGTTCGTCTCAAACAACGTCACCTTGTCAAAGCCGTAGTACAAGCACAGCAGCATTACAAACAGGCCCAATATCATCTGGAGCGACAGTCACTTGTGTCACAACAGCTTATTCGGAGCAGTATTCCATTGCTTGTGTTGGGAGTGGCAGGTCTTAGTGTTGGTATCCCTATGGCTCTTTTCGGAGCAACACTTATTCCTGAGCCCGATGGCTTTGGCAACGAACAGGCTTGGAGTAACCGCATCAACCGTCGAATATCCTTCTTGAAGAACAAGAAGCAGGATTCATCCCTCGAGTTGCAGACTTCGGCATTGCTAAGTTACTTGATGAAGCCGGTGTCAAAACAAAAACAGGGCCTGTTTTAGGTTTTAGGTACACCTCATGATATGGCGCCCGAGCAGGCTAGTGACAAGTTTGATCACTGAGTGGATATCTATGCTTTGGGTACGATCCTCTATCAAATGCTTACAGGGCACCTTCCCTTTGAGCACAAGCAAAGCATCATGGAGTTATTGGCTGCTCATCTCAGTGCTGCCCCTCCTGAAATGAAAACATGGGGTGTGGATGTTCCTCCTGTATTGGAAGCCGCAACTCTTCGCGCTTTAGCCAAATCTCCCAGCGATAGATTCTCTTCCTGTCAAGAGTTCTCTCTTGCCTTCGTCAAGGCTCTCGACCTCTTTCCTTCGACATCGACCTTTGACAATGCACCATCCTTGAATTTGCCTTCAGGAGAACTTTTTGCGCGGGCCGAGCCCACATGGAACTTGCCTCCCGGAAAACACTTTAGGCAAGATGACTTCGATCGTACAACTCCCGCTATCCCTCTATCGGAGGAAAGAATCCCACCCTCCATTTCTCTCTGGACTTGGGGGATTGGCCTTGCTTTACTCATTTTTTTGGGAACCTTGATGGTGCTGTTCCTCCCTTTCCTAAAAGGAAACAACCCCCGGATCTCTCAACGTGAGAGTACGCCCTCTCTTCCTGGCGAGGACTTGCGCCATAAACCCTTTGAACGTGTTCGTGTAAAACCTCGCAATCAAGCTATATCATCGATCGTC
>JALTMC010000115.1 GCA_027005175.1 Myxococcales bacterium | reverse complement strand
GTCCAGGGTCTTGGCGAGTTGCTCAGGGCTGACCCCTTCGCGTACCTGGCGCACCACCCGGATGCGCAAGGCTTCCTGAGCTTTTTTGTCGAGCGATCGGTTGTCTGTTCTCCGTTTGCATTTCATGTGCTCATACTAGCACATCCGGCAATACTTTTGAATGTCTTAGTAATGCGGGCTAGCCCCTGACGATCAGGGGTTCAGGGCTAACGGCTACTTCACTGTACGTGAACGAGCTTCGGCTATCCTCTTTGTGTAACTATTTCCGTAGCTCCTGGAGGTGGAAATGGTTGTAACTCCTCGCTCCTCCTGGCAACTTTTACAAGAAGTGGGTCAGCATTGATCTCTTCCAATATTTTAACTACCCCATCCAGCGCTTTTTTTCTGGACAGTATTGCCAGCGCGGTCAGCCAAATCAATTTCATATCTAGTACTAACGTTCTGTTATCAATATACAAGAGTGCATACCTGCTTTTATAGGGCCTAATCACTTGATTGTAGCGAAGGTCTGGGTCTTCACTACCTTCCAGGATGTCTCCTTCGTCAGCAAAAACGATTGACGCAATATCGGTAATCCCAGGTCTAACGCTGAGCATACGACGTTCCTCTTCAGTGTAGAGCGCGACGTCTCTCTCCACCTGAGGACGGGGACCGACCAAACTCATATCCCCTTTCAGCACATTCCAAAGCTGGGTCAGTTCATCCAGCTTGTACTTTCTGACAAAACGCCCTACCTTTGTAATCCTGGGGTCATTGGCTGCAGTAGAATCGACGCCAGTTTTATCGGCATTAACAACCATTGACCTCAGCTTCACCATTCGAAATGGCCTTCCGCCTTTTCCAACTCTGTTGGCCATATAGAAAGGTGAATGTCGGTCTTCTAGCCACACTGCCAATATTGCAGGCAACAAAACAGGAGAAGAAAAAACCAAACCACAAACAGATACCGCAATATCAAAAAGTCTCTTCATAGCTTATTACATTCCTCCTACCACGGTAGTTCTGCGAGAGCATGCGTCCATTACCGTGTCCACGATCGCCCCCACGTCCATTCCGTACCGCGTTCTAAGATAGCTTTGGCTCCCGACGATGGACGAAAACCCCTGTCGCAACCCGATCCGGCGAAAGACACGAGGAATCTCCCCCAACTCCAAGAGGTTCTCGGCAACAGCACTACCGAGCCCCCCCACTACGGTATGTTCCTCCACCGTAACGATCCCTCCGGTCTCCCTAGCGGCTGACACCAATGCATCGATGTCCAAAGGTTTTATGGTGTGCATACTCAAAACACGGCACGAAACGCCACGCTTCACCAATTCATCAGCCGCATCCATCGCCACACCCAAAATCCCCCCAGTAGCAACCAACGTCATGTCGCTACCTTCTCGCAACCGTCGCGCACGGCCAAGCTGGAACTTCTCTCCAGGCTGCTGGGTGAATCCGGCCGATGACTTGTCGAGACGAAGATAGCATGTACCTGGCGTCTCAACGATCGCCTCAGTGGCTTCGGCTGCTTCCCAATCGTCACCCGGACACACGACCGTGATATCCGGTAGCGCCCTAAGGATCGCCAAATCCTCTGTCGCGTGGTGGGAAATCCCCAAGGCACCATAGCTGAAGCCCCCTCCCACCGAAACAACCTTCACATTCGCTTCATGATAGCAAGCATCGTTTCGTATCTGTTCCAGGCATCTCAAGGTGGAAAAATTCGCTATAGAGTATGTAAAAACCGTCCAACCTTCCAACGCGAGTCCCGTTGCAATGCCCGTCATATTCTGCTCAGCTACACCTGCATTCAAGAATTGACGGGGAAGACGTTTACGGTATTCATCAAACACACCGAAGCCCAAGTCCCCTGTGATAAGCATAATTCTTGGGTTTCTCTCTGCCAGCTCCGTCAATCTTTTGATAAAGTGATCTCTCATTGCCCTCCCCCAAGCTCTTTGAGGGCAGCATCGAACTCTTCCCCCCTTGCAGTCCGATAGTGCCACAGAACGTTGTTTTCCATAAACGAAACGCCTTTGCCTTTTACGGTATGAGCAATAAGGACACTAGGTTTGCCCGGTGTAAACGGAAGGCCCTCCAAGGTCTCGCATATCGCATCGTGATCGTGTCCGTCCACCTCGCGCACAGCCCACCCGAAGCTTTCCCATTTCGCTGCGAACGGTTCCAAATCTAAAGTCTCAGATGTCGAAGTAAGGCTTTGTATTTTGTTGTAATCGACAATAGCAACAAGGTTGTCAAGCTTATGGTGCCCAGCAAAAAGCATCGCCTCCCAATTCGACCCTTCGTCGCAATCCCCTTCACTGAGCACAACAAATACCCGGTGTGTTTTTCTTTCCAGCTTGGCACCGTACGCCATGCCAACCCCAACCGACAATCCATGGCCCAAGGATCCCGTAGACAACTCCACCCCAGGAATTCCTTTATGGGACACATGACCGCTGAGTTCAGAACCGTCTTGATAATGCTCAGAAAGCTTGCTCGTAGGAAAGAATCCCACCTCAGCCAAAGCAGCGTAAACCGCCGCCCCCGCATGACCTTTGCTAAGAATGAAACGATCCCTGGATGCGAGCCTGGGCTTATTGGGATCGCATCTCAAGATCCGCCCGTACAAAACAGCTAGAAGGTCCGCAATCGAAAATGCAGACGCAATGTGGGAGCTTCCGCCCCGACTGGTCATATGTAAAACATGCAATCGAATACGCTTTGCAAGATCAACTGTGTTCATCGTATTCTTTCCGTAAAAGGCAAGGTAGCGTCATGCACCATAAAAATCTCTCACGACTTCGCACACATAAACTACGTCTTCATCCGTCAACGAATCATTCATAGGCAACATAAGCAGACGCTCAAACAAAGCCTCTGTATACGGAAGGGACTGTGTGAAACCTAATTTGCGAAAAAGGTGAACCGGCTTTCCCCCCCACTGCACCATCGTTCCTACGCCGTGCTCCGCGAGGTGCGCCTTCAACTCATCACGACGTTCAGCCTCGATTTCGTAATTCTGAAATACATCGAAATGATCAGGGTCTGCGTCGGGGCCCGGAGGAAGCACCAACTCGGAGATATCTGCAAGCCTCTCCTGGTAAATCGCGGCAATTTCACGACGTCGCTGCACGATTATATCGTACGACTTGAACTTATGGTCCAAAATAGCCGCATGAATATTGTCGAGCCTCGAGTTTATGCCCCATACCACCACATCTCCAGTTTCTTCATCTCTACCGTGGTCCCTCATCATCTTCGCCTTCTTGTACACCGCTTCGTCATTCGTCACAAGAGCTCCGGCATCCCCCAGTGCTCCAAGGTTCTTAGCAGGATAAAAGCTAAAAACTCCGGCTACGCCGAATGTACCAGCACACCTGCCCTTGAACTTCGATCCCAACGCCTGGGCTGAATCTTCGAAAATCAGGAGTCCGTGTTCATCCGCAATAGCCTGCAACGCATCCATATCCGCGGTGCGGCCATTCAGTTGAGTCGGCATAATGGCCCTGGTTTTCGGAGTAATAGCTTCTTTAACTGAGTCCGGATCCATAAGGTGATCCGGTCCGCACTCGACCGGAACAGGAGTAGCCCCGGTCGAGTGGATGGCTCCTGCCGTGGCCACGAAGGTATGAGTACAGAATATCACCTCATCCCCTGGCCCAATACCGGCCGCCTTCAACCCGAGAAAGAGCGCGTCTGTAGCGTTTCCGACGCCAAGAACGTACTTCGTCCCCAAATACTCGGCCAAATGCGCCTCAAACTCCTGAACGTCCTTCTGAAGAATAAACGCTCCACGGCGACCCACATCTCTGACGATCTCAAGAATTTCATTTTCCACAGAGCAAAAAACATGAGGATACTTAAAAAACGGTACAGTCCTCCGGTTCCTTGGATCAAGTGACATTTGTAACCTCCGTTCGGTTTTCTTCTGGAACAGACAGTCTGTTAGCTGATCTCATATACATACAATATTGAGGTACTCCCACGATGTACCTCTAAATCTCCAACTCGCCGCGCACCAATCTTATCATAGAAGTGCTGCGCAGAGCGTTGGTGTTCTCCGGTAACAATTCTTATAGACTCTACCCCCCGAGACTTCAGACATGTCATGGCTGCATCAAAGAGTTTTTTCCCGACGCCCTTTCCCTGCATTTCTCTAGTGACACAAAAATTAAGAATCTCTGCTTTTGGCAGATCGGCGGATCGCCCCTTCGAAGGGTACAGTAATGTTTCTAAAACACGGAACAGTCGAGCAGGTGAAACAAGTTTAGGTAGCAGTCTAACAGCAGCACTTATACCAGCAGTCCGAATAAAAAACTTATAAACTTCAGAAGTATTAGTTGCAACACAAATAAATCCAATTATTCTATCACCTGCAAGGGCTGCGATCAACTCAGCATGAGGTGACGCAGCAAATATTTGGTAGAGCCTTGTTAAAAAGGTTGCCCCTAATGATGACAAAAACCCTTCGGATATCTCTTGAATATGGATATTAGATATCTCCACAAAAACACGACCAGGAGCACTCTCAGACAAACGCTCAAGAGTGATGTAGACGCTCACAACTCTACCCCATTGAGAAAGTCTATGGCTCTATTCACATCACTTACACTAACTCTCTCATGTGTCGGCAACGACACGATGTGTTTAGACAGACGCTCCGCGTTTGGACACAAACCAGATTCATAATGAACTTTGTGCCATTCAGGTTCCTGAAGCGGATGAATAGGCGTAGAGTACCAGTCTGCCAATTCTACATTCGCTTCCCTAGCTTTTCGGAGAAGCTCATCCTTCCGGGTGGCTAACAAGGGATAACGCGCGTATACAACGTCGGCACCACTTGGAACATCTACATGTTTTACGACACGCGACTGGATACCCTCTCGATACTTTTTGGCTATACTTATGCTATGGCGCTCGACGGTTCTATATTTCTGCAGTTTGCGAGCAAGCCTACGGCGAAGAGAAGGTATCATGCGCAAACCAAAATCTTTTGCCGCCTCTCCTTCCATCCCCACAGGGTTATAATTTCCCTCAACCGCTCCAAGAGCAGATAGCTTATGGAAAGCACTTCGAATAGTCCAATAAAAGGAAGGGCGATAGAGAAACGAAAACATTAAATATTGAACCTGTATTTTCAAAGCTCTTTTAAAATTCGGACAAACAAAAGCAGAATATGCCCCATTAATAGCATCAACTAAAGACAAGTCATTTATCACTGCACTTCCACCAACACCTACGACAACGGGCTTTCCCCACTCATACGAATAAAATGCACCAATCCCAAATGTCCCCACTTTTTTTCCATTCAACTTAGTACTAAGAGTGTGGCAACAATCCTCCACAATTGGCACACCATTCTTTTTGGAAACCTCAATCAGATCTTCCATCGCAGCAGGAACGCCGAAAGTATGTTGAATAACGATTGCTTTAGTCTTAGAGGTTACCCGTGTTTGAAGACTTCTAGGATCAATATTAACTCCGTATGGTTCTATATCTACATAGACAGGCCTTGCTCCTGTAGCTAAAATAGCTTCTGGCACAGCCAGGCAAGTGAAAGCCTGGGTGACCACTTCGTCCCCTGAACCTACTCCCAACGATTTAAGCAGGCTGTACAATGCCACTCGGCCACGATAGTAGGTGAACTTTAATAATTGTTCAAATTCCATTCTTTACCCCCAAGGCAAACAAAACTACAAAAAGAACGACCAATGCGCCAAACACTCAAACTCAAATAGGCTCATGTTACAACTATCTACACTTCTTAAAGCTTTCCGAAATATAATTCAAATATTCCACCATGGACGGATAAATCTTATCGTCCGAAAAACGAAGATCGAAAAGATTGCGCGCTTTCTCTGACTCCTCTTTCAAACGCTTATCATCTCGAGCTATAGTTATCAATAAATTTATCAATTGCTCCGGCGATCCAGGATCATATGTCCACCCCCCCCCCGCCTCATCAAGAATTTTTTCGAGTTCTCCCCTCAAGCTTGAGAGGACCGGGAGTCCAGCACTTAAATATTCTAATGGTTTGTTGGGAATGGACATCTTGGCTCCTCTCTTATATGGAGCTAAGCCAACTTTTGACAGTTCCATGAGACTTACGATTTCTTTCCACCCAACCCAACCCGGGAACATAACATTGTTAAGGCCAGCAGCTTTCTGCTTGTAGTATTTCAACAGAGGCCCATCTCCGCAAACAACAAATTTAAAGTTTTTTTCTCCGTTGTTTTGCAGCGCAAATGCGGCTTGCAAAACTGTTTCTAAATCAAACTGGTAGTTTATTGTACCAAAAAAACAACAAATAAAGTCCTGATCTTGAAGGCCTCTATTATACCAGCGCCTCTTTTCAATGGCCAGCTCATCTTCGCTCAGCGTTTTAGTCTGATATCCCATATAAAAAACACCGTCGTATGGCCCCTTTTCCCTTTCAGCGTAACGCAAACCCCATTCTAGATAACTGTCGGAAATGCCAAATATGCCAGTGGCTGCTCTAAACACTAACTTATTAACGCAAAACAATGGCCATAGTCCAAGATTCATCAACGGCCTAAACGGCCTAGGGGCATAATCTATAAACACATCTGGCCAGAGGTCCCTAACATCTATTATGACGGGAACTGAAAATTGTCGTCCATATTTAATAGCTGCCATACACATATCAGGTGTTGGCATACTGCAAAGAATAACATCTGGAACTCCCTGCCCCATTGCGGATCGTAAAAATTTCTTTGCCATCCTCCTGTGAAAAACGATTCGTTGAAAACTAATATTGTTTTTGTAGCCTTTTGCATGAAGCAGTTCCACAGTATATCTCTTGCCAATAGAGATTTCTTTGTCTTGCTGGGCCCTATAGATTTTTTGTGAGTGGACAAATGTCGGCGCCCATCTTCGTACTTGGCCTCCACTCCTCACAACATAGTCTGCCAGTATCCCATATCTGAACAGTCTAGCCCCTGGGTCACTCGGAATCGGTTCGCCTAAATGAATAAGCCACAAAAGCAATGGTATCTCCTCCACCACAGGTCTTTGGCTATCCACGTCCTGCACTGTCGGGTCGATGTTCACCGGCGCGCCACCGCGTCATTGAGCTCGAATCCAACAGCAACCGATGCCGGAAGGACTCGACCCTGCAAAAGTACCGCCGATACAGTCTCTCCAGCAGTTGCTCCAC
Source organism: Myxococcales bacterium (assembly GCA_027005175.1). Classification (GTDB taxonomy): domain Bacteria; phylum Myxococcota_C; class UBA6777; order UBA6777; family UBA6777; genus M3003. The sequence continues at coordinate 417 of JALTMC010000115.1, read as the reverse complement.
CACCAACTTGGCGTTCTCGTCGTACGTGTGCTTCAGGTAGGTAATGTACCCCCACCATCAACCGGACCGGCAGGCCCCCGGACTTTGACACTTTGGGACAATGCGGGCCCTAATCCACTAGAATCACGACAGAAAACTGTTTGGGTGTGTATGTCCTACGTAGTCGTCCCTGAAGAATTCCAAATCGGGCCGTGGTCAGCTCATCCGGCCTGGGTGGGACTCCAAGACCCGAACGGCCTCCAGGTCTCCAGAACCCTCTCCAGCCACGTTCTGCGCTCCGTGGAGGCCTCCTCAGGACTCTTGAGACCGGCCAGCACCCCAAACACGAGCCAATAAAGCTCCCGCAGGAGCTTGCGCAGGTTGTACCCACACCCCGCCAACAATGCGTTCATCCGGTCCCCCGCCTCCCCCTTCAGG
>JALTMC010000114.1 GCA_027005175.1 Myxococcales bacterium | reverse complement strand
GTTGGTGCTGGTGCAATCTTTTGTCCCACTGCTTTCGTATAAGCAAGGATCCTCACCCGGTTGCGTCGTCGGCTTTTCCCTATCAGAACACGTTTGTAGCGGATCTTTCGAATTCCCCTTTGAAAACTCGCGATTTTCAATGAGTAAGGACCCGAGCCCTTTCGTTGGGGAGACACCACATAAAGGTACTTAACATTCAGCCTGCGACAGATCTTTTCCAGTTTGTCGATGATGCTGTCATCGATATCCGCTCCCTTTGCGAACAGAGGGATATTGTCCAGGCTCAAAGAGCGAGGATCACGTTCCATCTGGACAGAGGCCCTTATGACCCGACGCTTCTTGAGCCGCTTGGGATCCATATTTGCCAATCGCTCCCAGGTTTTGTACCCCGGCTTCTCTAGTCGTATTAGGTGCTTCCCTCGTGTTACTGTAAGATTGACTGGGGTCTTCCCTTTGTACCGTAAGTTGAGGAAGACTTTCGCTCCAGGAGGGGTTGTTTGGATGGCAAATTGGTAGGTAGGTTGTCGCAAAAGCCATTTTCGTATCACTTGATAGTATGTGATAAATGACGATGGGATCTTACTGGAGGATGGCTGGAATTCTGGGTCAAACTGGGTTGTACGCATAACGTATTCGCGAGTCTTTACACCGTTTTGCAGACCCATGTAGGCCAACGACCGATACAGGTACAGATCCCGAATCAGGCTGGGCTCTGTGAGGTACTTTCTGACTTTTGCTGCGAGCTTGTCTGCGATTCCCAAGGCTTTGATTGTGAACTTGTAGCGTCGAAGTTGGTATAACTTTTTTGCCTTTTGGATGAAGGTTCGCAGGACGCGAATTCGAGCCTTGTCTGCGGAAGAGAGAGTTGGCCCTCCTGCCGATAGCTTGCGCTTCATCTCATCTCGCGATACGACGTGCAAACGGGGATTTTTACGAGAAGCCCAATGGAACAGCCTTTGAATCCAGGCGGCTCGTTCTACACTGATCCTGCCGCGCTTGGGGTGGGACATCGTCGCAATACGAACACGTTTCTTGCTTGCTCTGCTCTTCGCGTAAGTCGGCATCGCACACAAGAACTGTGCGCCAATCCATGCTGTAATGACTGTTAAACGGACAAGGCGAAACAACGGAGTATCCCTTCCACACATACTTCCCAGACCCATCGAATCTCTGGAAGGGGTGACCTCTTGCGGAAAAGATACCCCTCCTACGGGAATGATTTGTAGTTTTTACCTGAATTGTCATGGGAGGTCAAGTCACAGTGCCCCCGGTCATTCGCTGCTTGGCTCGATTACTTCTGTTGATCTCCTGGGGTGATCGGAGCCAGCTTCTGAACTCCATTTTCTCGCACTGGCTTCTTCTGCGTATGTTGTGGAAAAATCCAGTGAGCAAGGAGAAGAACCAGTATCACACCAAAGATGAAGGTACTTAAGCCCACAAGCAAAGAAAGGTTTCTGCGGTATCCAAATCGATGGATGGCAAACTCTTCGTCGGGATCAAAGAGTCCGACAGAGCCTTGGTTCCTCTGGCCTGGGTGGGGAGCATGAGCTGGGCGCGGCACTCCACCGACGGCAGAAACAAAGGGGGGAGCGGGTCTCGGTGCGGCTCCACCATGCCTTGCGTGGGGGAGGGCCGGTGGCTGCAGACTTGCTTGAACAGAGTGAGGAACTGGAGCATGGGCAATGTCTGGAAGTGTGGCATCATCAGCCTCATCGTATGGGTTGGGAACATGCATCCCAATCGTGTCATAGACAGAAGCTTGTGGTGTGAGAAACGAATGTCCATGCTGGAACAAAGAGCCTGTGGGGGGATGAGGAAGGTTTTTAT
>JALTMC010000113.1:4639-7635 GCA_027005175.1 Myxococcales bacterium | reverse complement strand
CTTATGCCCAAGCGATTTCGGGAGCGTCACGACCATCATGTCTCACAGTTTGGAAAAGGGTCAGAGAGCCAGAAAATTCTTGAAGAGCGCACAGAGATGGTCGCGCTGCGGAAAAATGGCGAAGAGTTTCCCGTTGAGATCTCTATTTCCAAGCAACATACAGGTCACGAGAGGATCTATACTTCGATTATACGTGAGGTGACGGATCGTGTTCGAGCTGAAAAGAAACTTCAGTTTCAAGCGTATCATGACTCCCTTACAGGGTTACCCAATCGACAGTTTTTTGAAGACAAAATCAGGGATGTGCTCGCCCAAAAAAAGCGGTTCCCAGAGATGCTTCTGGCGGTGTTGTTTATCGATCTGGATCAGTTTAAGTATATCAACGATAGCATGGGGCACTCGGTTGGGGATGCGTTGCTTGAACAGGTTGCGAAGCGGTTGCTGCAAAGCCTTCGCGATGGTGATGTTGTCGCCCGGTGGGGGGGAGATGAGTTTGTTGTCTTGTTGAATATGCTACCTCATGAGGATGATGCTATTGGGGCAGCGGAGCGTATCATACAGGTGATGTCACAACCTTTTATGCTCAACGATCAGCTCTTCCTTTGCTCTGCTAGTATTGGGATCGCATTTTATCGTGGGAAGCAAGAGGAGGCCAAAGATCTTTCCTACAATGAACTGTTGCGCAATGCAGATATCGCAATGTATCGGGCCAAAGAGTTGGGGCGGGCCAGATATGTTGTTTTTGGACAGTCGATGTACGACAGAGTTCAGACTCGTATGGTCTTGGAGAAAGATCTTCGGCAAGCACTGAAGGATGAAAACCTGGAACTGTATTACCAGCCTATTTTAGAGCTTAAAACGGCTCAAGTTGCGGGTTTTGAAGCTCTCCTTCGCTGGGAACATCCCACCCGAGGTTGGATCTCTCCAGGCGTCTTTATTCCCTTGGCAGAAGAGTCTGAGCTCATCATCGAGATCGATCAATGGGTCTTGCGACATGCGAGTTTGCAGTTGCAAACATGGCACAAACAGTATCCTCATGCCAAGACTATGACCATGAGTATCAATCTTTCTGCCAAGCACTTTGCATTGCCCCATTATATTTCCGATCTCATCGCTATCGTTGAGGAGGTTGGTGTTGATCCAGACTTCCTCAAGTTGGAGATTACAGAGGGAACCCTGCTTAAACAAAGTGATTCTGTGACAACACTGCTTAAACAAATGAAGGACCGAAACTTACATTTGTGCCTGGATGACTTTGGTACAGGGTACTCTTCTCTCAGCTATCTCGGTAAATTCCCGATTGATATACTTAAGATCGATCGCTCCTTTGTCTGCCAACTTAAAACGGGCTCCGAGCAAATCGAAGTGGTGCGTGCGATCATTACTTTGGCCCATAGTTTAGGGATGAAAGTTGTTGCTGAAGGCGTTGAAACGTTATTTCAAATGGCCGAATTGGAAAAGCTCTCTTGCGAATATATACAGGGCTTCTTTGTTTCTGCTCCTGTGAGGAAAAGTATTGCTGCAAATTTTGTACAACAACCCATATGGCAAGGAGAGTTTCGCTTGTAAGGCAGTCGGCACATTATATTTCTGCATTTGAGAACCAGTGAACCGACATTCCGCACTGAACATATGACTTTTGGGATTATTGACGAAATCATTGGACTTTTGCTCTCCTGGGAAAAGATATGCGACTTAATCTGATATCACGAGCAGAGTAATTCTCAGGTGATTGTTTGTTCAGATAAATGTGCTTTGTCGAATTACAACCATGATATTGAACGCATTTTTGATCTATATTCCAGTTTTTCAAAAACGATGTGCGGAATGTCGGAGTGAACTCTTGAAGGAGCTCTCTCTCAAGTTCTTCATATAACTGCACTTGAGGATTTTGGTCAAAAACTGAAATGCAGATGTATTTCCTACCGACTGCCTAATACACCATCTTTACCAGTGGTCATTCGGGCGATGAATTGTAATAAGAGAACTGAATAGGTGCGTGAACATGAAAGAAAAATGCGAAACAAATAGGCTTGTTTCACGAGAGAGACAAACATTTTTTGAGACAAGGGAGCTTCCGATGGTTCCGACGAATAGGAATCCTGTTGAGACCCTACTCTCACAGATCATTCCAGAGTCTTTTTCCTACGACACAATGCAAGAGGGGATCGCTCTTTTTATGGGTCAGAACAAACAACAGACGTTTCAGACAACAGAGGAGTTACTCCGAGAAATACTTATCTCTGCCTCCCACAAAAACAACACAGAGGAGCTTACCAATGAGTACCTCCTTCTTTTGCCACACTTCGATAGCTTTCTCGCTGAGAATAAAAATCGATTTTCAGGAGAGATAATCGAGCTTATCATCACACTCTTTACTCCACTCTACCTCTGTGCTTTGAATCTGTCCATCCACCATACGTATGAGGATGCACTAAGTCTTTATCGGTTTTGCTTGGTTGCGCAACCCCAACACGAGATGATAAAGTATAATATCGCTCGGATTAAAAAGCTAAGGAATGCACAACGTATCGATGTATAAGATCTTCGATAGGGGGGACTCCTCTATGGGATGTTTGTTTTTTATTAATCATGAACACAAAAATGAACGATGAATCATCCATTTTTTTCCCAGGAAAATATGTTAGATATCGTCTTCGAGCATTCTCCTATCCCACTTGCTTTGTTGGATGTTAATCTTAATTTTTTGCAAGTTAATCGATCTTATGCAGAACTCGACAAAAAGGGGCAAAGCGAGTTTGTAGGAGAGAGTTACTTTGCGTTGTATCCCGAGGCAAAGGATGAGGCTGTGTTTCGCAATGTTTTGGAAACAGGCGAACCTCACCATGCATATTCTCATCGATGGGAACACGCATGTGATGTTGAAGAAGGTGCCAGAGCGTGGGATAGGAGTCTTTTGCCCGTTTTCGATGCACAAGGAGAGATGCAAGGTATCGTGCTTCAGCTTGTGGATGTGACTTCTCATATGCTTGTAG
>JALTMC010000113.1:0-4629 GCA_027005175.1 Myxococcales bacterium | reverse complement strand
GTCTCAATTGCGTGAGGAGCGCGATTTTGCTCAGACCATCTTGCAAACGGCTGAGGTCTTACTTTTGGTTCTCGATCCAGAAGGTCACATTGAGAGGTTTAATCGGGCCTGTGAGATTGTGACTCAATACTCCTTTGCTGAAGTCAAAGGAAAGCTTGTATGGGATGCTTTGCCCACTTCTCAAGACAAGCTCATCACAAAACAGCTATACACCGAGCTTAAAAAGGCGACAGTCCACCATGAGCATTCCTCCGATTGGTTTACTCGCGATGGATTCCGACGTCATATTCACTGGCGAAATTCAACGATTTTAAGTCCTTCAGGAGAGGTCCAACATATCGTCTGTGTGGGGACGGATATTACCGGGCGTACAAAGATAGAGCAAGAGTTACTCCAACACCAACACCATTTGGAAGAGCTTGTGAAAGAGCGAACGGCTTCCCTGAAAGAGCTTCAAAAGGATCTTCTCCGCAAAGAGCGCCTTGCCACGTTGGGACAACTGACAGCAACTGTGAGTCATGAGTTGCGTAATCCACTCGGTACGATCCGTCTTTCGACACATATGCTGCGCCATTACATGCAGGAGTCGAACCCGGAGATTGAGCAGATATTAGGTCGAATGGATAACAACATCTACGCTGTGATCAAATTATTGATGAACTCGCTGATTTTACACGCCCTCAAAAACTGAACAAACAGGATGTGCTATTTGATAGCTGGCTTCAACAGTTGATGGAAGAGCAACTCAGCGGTCGAGGAGTAGAGTTTGCCTCCTCTCTTCAGCTCGGAGACACGCTTCTCTCGATGGATCCCGGATTGATGAGACGTGCTTTGATCAATATCTTTGATAATGCTTGTCATGCCCTTCAGGTGGAAGGCAAGGGAGAATATATCAACAACGCCAGATTACATGTCAAGAGCCATATTGGCTTGTCGCGAGTTGAGATCACCGTCTCAGACAATGGTGCTGGGATCTCGGAGTCAGAGTTACCTCATGTGTTTGAACCCCTGTTCAGCACCAAGTCCTTTGGCTTGGGGCTTGGCATGTCCATCGTTCACCAAATCATGAAGCAACATGGTGGGAACGTTGAAGTTCAAAGCGAGGTGGGGAAAGGAACGAATATCACCCTTTGGCTGCCTCTCTCTCTGATTCTCTGATGCCTATCGAGGTCTTCGACCTCATAACGTTCGTTTTTTTTGCCTTTTGGGGGAGTCCTTTTGGGGGAGTCCTTTTTTTCCCCGGAGGTCTATGCTATTCTAGGTTTCAGAGGGTCGTTTTTTTGGTTGTGCTGCCCCTTGTATCTTCTCGATATTGCTCTGAATTATGGAGAGATGGCGAACTCGCCTGGAGGCACATTCGATGCTTGGCTCGCTCGTTTTACAAACCTGAAAAGAATCATGTCGAAGTGCAAGTTCGAGCGAACCAACCATACCAAGTTACGATTTCCTCTTGACATCCGCTTAGTAGAGCATAGACTGTATTACCAATGCTACTTCCAAAGACTGTGTTAATTTATTCTTATTGCTGGTGAGTTGAAGAGGAGCCTTTCTCTTTTGAGGTTCTCTTTTTTCTAGCTTTCTGAGTTGAAAGGCTTCTTCGATGGGAGCTATGTTATAAGGACTTTTAATATGGAAGCCTATCGCATCTTAGTTGCGGATGATAACCAAGACCTTACAGACAGTCTGATCACGATTCTCTCTATGGAAGGGCATCATGCTGTGGGCTGTTATTCTGGTGAAGAGGCAAGAGTTGCGATACAACAAGAAGAGTTTGATCTCGTTATCTTGGATATCAAATTACCCGATGTTGACGGTGTTCACCTCTTTCGTGAGATTAAGGAGACACTGGTTGGGGCGGATATTTTCATCATCACAGGCTATCGAATCACACAGGTCTTGGAGCGTATTTTAGGTGTAGGCGCTGCCGTGGTGATAGAGAAACCCCCCGACTGGGAGGGGATCTTTGATAGCTTGTGGAAGCACAAACTGATGATCCTTACTACGGATAAGGCTGACTTCTCCAATGACTTGCAAGATTGGCTCGTGACACGGGACTTTCAGGCCACTGTTCTTCAGTCCAAACCCTCTCCTTCTTTTGAACTCTCCGAGGGGTCTGATGTTGTGATCTTAGATATCCATCAGTCGATCTTGGCGAACCTTGATGTATATCTTACGTTGCGAGAGAAAAGCTTGGAAAAGCCTACGATTGCTCTGATTCACCCCGAAGAACTTGACCAAGCGGTGACGGATCCATTGGGCTCTTTTCTTGTAACAGGCTGCCTGTTTAAGCCCTTTGCACCCTCTGAACTCCTCGAACGCATTCAAAATCTACACAAAACTTCAACGCCAGCGTCCAAATCCGAATGATCCCGAACATTCAGCATTGCTTTCATGTGTTTGACACAGGGGAAGGTCCTCCTGCAGTTAACACAGGGGAGGAAGATTCTTCCGTAATCGATGTGAAAGTGAAAGAGTAGGGACGATAAATCAGGATTGTTTGAATCGAATTCAGGTCATGGAAGCCAGGGCCAGGATCTCCTACAAAAATGACACTGAGTCACACAAAGTGCGGGAGAGTCGGTGGGAACGCTTGGCGAACTACAGGAGAGTGTTCTTGATTGCTGTGGCGTTGTGAACTGTGAGAGGAGGAGTTGTGGCTGCGTCTAGGAGGTCTTATTGGCTGAGTAGTCGTTGAAGTCCTGCGATCGCGTGGTCTTGCTCTCCAGGAGTTTGTTCCAGCACATGGTTGTCACTGTTGATGATTTGTAGCTCCACTTGGTCTCCCATGCGATCTTTGAGTCGTTGGCTACCTTCTGCTGCTGCGAGGGGATCATCATCTCCATGAACAATAAATAGTTTTCCTTGTGGGCGGAGTCCCTGATCCATAAGTTCGTTCATCCGATCGAGGTCAGGCTGGGCAGAGGACATGCTTCGGAGTTGTGCACGAGTGTCTTCCAATACTGCGGATTGTGCACCTTTTTGTGCACCCACTTTGTTGGAAGTGAGGACGGGAACTCCTGCGCTTGGTGCCTTGATACGATTCAGTATGGGAAGCTTGCTGGCAAGTCGAAGTGTCTCGTTCGTGAAATTGCTGGAAGCTTCAAGAAAGGGAGATTGTAGGACGGCTTTCAAGCCTTTGGGCATTTGCGGTCCATCCAGCTCGATCTTACCGTTGTCATTCATCAGTATCGCGCCGTAAACACCGGGTCCTGCTCCCATACTGTTGCCAAACAATACGACCTCAGAACCGGGTTGTTCACCATACTCCTTGTCGACGATGCCTTGTGCAAAGGCAGCTGTGGCCGCGACGTCTCGGGCCACACCAAAGCCTCTATCCAAACCACCGGCTGAGCCTTCGGTTTGCCCGGCCCACTGGTGATCCATCACAACCACATCGTGACCCAGCTTGTTCATCTTATCGATCTGCTCGTAGAAGTTGCGGCCCGTCTCTTGGAACCCTGGAGACAGCACAACGACCTTGCCACTGGGCTCGCCGACAGGTTTAAAGCGTTGATAGAAGATCTCACGAGGAGCAATTTCATTGCCATCCACACGCCCAGACGCTTCGATAAACCCTTCTGTTACATCAGAGGGAGTTCGATTCAGACGATCCAGCGCGATGGCCTTTTGAGCGGCAAACAGCTCACCGTTTTTGAGTTGACCAAGATCGAGCTGAGTGACTGGCTGGCCCCAGGCCGCTTCTTTGGTTGCTCGGTATGCTTTGAGCTCCTGGACTTCGTCTTTGGTGCTGAAGCCTGTTTGCAAAAAGTTGCTCAACTTTGCAAACAGAGGCTGTCGTTCAAAGAAGTTGCCGTGAGTGCCGGGAGCTTTGGTCTCATTGTCCCAAATACCGTCGCGGTTCCCCTTGACATCCGCCAGATCCTTGACTGTCGCTTCGATCTGCGAACGACCTCCCCAACTTGCTCCTCCACCAATCTTACTCATTATGTTCTCTCTTTCTTATTGCTGCATCTTATGGAATGGAACGATAGAATCGTGCTAGACATTATAGTGAGATAAACCTAGAATACAACTCGTGTTTGCCTCTTCTCCCATCCATGGTAGGCTGCGTTGCAATACCTCTCTCCCTGCTTTTTTTCACGGCGTTTACTCATATTTTTTTCGTTACGCTCTTTTTTGCATTGCCTTGACTTCTCCTTCTCTCATCGATACGTTGCGCGAGGTGAGGGTCGCCTCACTTCAACGACCGAGGTATACACATCAATGGGATACAAGGATTTTATCCTAAAAAACTTTGCAGAGCGGTAAGGTACACAGTGATAGAGACAGACTTTGATGTCATCGTGGTGGGAGGTGGTGCTGCTGGATTGATGTGTGCTATGGAGGCCGGAGCAAGAGGGGCTTCCGTCTTTGTTCTTGAACACAACAGCAAGGTTGGCGAGAAAATTCGTATCTCGGGAGGGGGGCGTTGCAACTTCACAAACCTGTTTGTGAGTGCAGAGAATTACTTGTCTCACAATCCTCACTTTTGTAAGTCTGCCTTGGCTCGATACTCCCCCTACGACTTTCTTGCGATGGTGGAAGAATATGGTATCTCCTACCACGAACGTCGGTGGGGCCAGCTTTTCTGTGACCACTCTGCTCAACAAATTATCGAGATGTTTGTTG
>JALTMC010000112.1 GCA_027005175.1 Myxococcales bacterium | reverse complement strand
CAAAGCCATCCACAAACCCGAAAAAGCAAGCTTGTCTGAGCACTAAGACACCTTCTCCAAACTTACTCCTTCGGGCGGAAGGGAATCCTTGGGGACAAAGAAGTCGGGCATCAAGTCCACGGAAGGATTGACGCGGTATTGGTCAAAGTCTCGCTCTCCATGTTCGTAGAGCAGTGTGTCATCAATAAAGAAGTTTCCGGTGTGTTCGCGGGATGGCAAGGTTAGGATCAGATGTGCTGCATCCGCCATAATATCGACAGTGCGGCAAGCTTGTAGAGCCTCATCACCTCCCAGGTGATTTTTGATGGCTGCTGTAGCGATCGTAGTGCGAGGCCACAATGCATTAAAAGCAACACCCTCATCCCGAAACTCTTCTGCCATTCCCAAGACACAGAGACTCATCCCGTACTTCGCCATGGTATAAGCCACATGATTTTGAAACCATCTGGGATTGAGATCGAGAGGAGGTGAGATATTCAGAACATGAGGATTCTCCGACTTAAGCAACGCCGGTAAACAGCACTTTGAGGTAAGATAGGTCCCCCGGGTGTTCACCTGATGCATCAGATCCACACGCTTCATCGGTGTTTGTAAGGTCCCCGTCAACATAATCGCGCTGGCGTTGTTGATACAAATATCAATACCACCGAATGTTTCAACAACCAGATCTACCGCAGCTTGCACCTGTTCTTCCGACCGAACATCCACCACCAATGGCAACGCTTTTCCGCCTGCCTCTTCGATTTCTGCAGCCGCCGTGTAAATCGTTCCCTCTAACTTTGGATGAGGCTCTGCCGTCTTGGCAGCGATCGCAATGTTCGCACCATCACGCGCCGCACGCTTCGCAATAGCCAAACCAATCCCGCGACTGGCACCTGTAATAAACAATGTCTTCCCTTGCAAGCTATTCATTCATGCTCTCCTTCCATGCAAACATCCCAAACACAAAGACAAGAATCCTCCCACAATATACCCCACGACAGAGCAAGTCTGCATCATTTTTCCAAACGTATTCGGCAGGCGTCAAAAATGGACTCTTGCATGGACTCTTGCCAAGATACGATATTAATGCTATCGTCGTGTATTCAAAAGGGGACGGACCTTGTCCACCCCTTTCAGTGCTCCTGTCAAACATCATTGTACTTATCCTTTTTTCTCCTTTTTTTCTTTATTTAACAGGGTTTCAACAGGATTTTTACGAACATGGGTATCAAAAGCCTTCCCTCCACCGAATACAGTCCTCAAGCGATGAAAGTAAAAGCACCAATCGCGGAGTCGCTTGAAAGTCCAGGTACAAATGAAACCATTTCTCTTGATGAAGATGAACTCAATGAAGATCATCTCAATGATGGCTTTCGAGAAGGCCCTTCTACCCCAGCCTTTCCTCGTGGAGATATACCTCTCAACCTGGAGTCCACTGTTGTACCCAGAAGCAATAGCCGCTCCAGTGTACTTGACTTGGTGTTGAACACAAACACCGCAACAGTTTCGACAGAAGAGGTCATTGATGAAAGCTTTGCAGGTGCTTCACCGATGGAAGAGAGCGACTTTGCAGGTGCTCCTCCCATAGATGGAGTTCTTGAACTCATTCATGATGACGATGCAACAAGCGATCGTGATTTTGATGGAGCCTATGTGGGAGCCGACAAGAAAGCTTACAAAGGATATTCCGACTTAAGCATGGTCCCCCCCGTATTGCCAAGTGATGGAACGGAGCCCAAGAAACTTCTTATCTTTGTCAATGGTATCCGCTCTAACAAAGACGAACACTTCGAGAGTATGGAAATACTCGCAGATGCCTGTAATGTTGCAGTTGTAGGGGTGCATAATGCAACTGCAGGCGGCCTATTTGATGTCATTCAATCCATTGGAGACAAAATGGATTGGGGACAAAACTTGGCAGTCGATTCTTTGGCTGACCTCTTTTTTGACAAAATTCAAAAAAAGGAAGATGTACATGTGTTGGGTCATAGCCAGGGAGCCTTGGTCGTCTCACGAGCCGTCAAACATCTCAAGAACAAACTCTTTTTAGAAGAGGGCATGTCGGAAGCCGATGTAGAGCAGGCACTTAAACATATCAATATCGAAACCTACGGCCCAGCTTGTGCAAACTTCCCAGATGGACCCAATTACACACACTACGTCAACAAATTCGATTCCGTTGTCAACCGCTTTGGTTTGGGGCGAAGTAGTGTACATCCAGGTAAGGGCGCAAAATACCATTATTTCGAAAAGGACGGTGATAGCCTTGATGAAACCCATTCCTTTGTCTCCTATGTGAAACTAAGATTGGGCTTGGAGTCAGCAAACACTCCCACAGATCCCCCGAAGTAAACAATCCACCCCATCTTTCTTTCAACAAGTCCGTTCTGCTTTGTGCTTGAATACGCATTGCAAAAAGAAGGAATTTCAAATGCAAAGAGATGAAGCAGTCAACCAAATCCGATCATTTCTAGAAACCCTTTCCATACAAAGCCCTGGACTCAGTGATACGAATGTGGGTGAAATGGAGCTTGATGACTTACAGTTCTACTTTGAATATGTAGAGTCGACACAAAAGCTCCATTGCAGTGTCCTGCTTTATCGATTCGAAGATCCTCCTCTTCCCGAAGTGCTGGAGGCGATAGAGGAAGAACAAGAGGCTATTCAGGCCCTGATGCATGGAGGAAAGATACAATACCTGAAAGACAACCAATGCTTACTCGTAACACGAGAACTGAATGAACCTGTTCATATCCAAGCGTTTTCTCGCATCATTGATGAGTTGGCTTTGGCTGCAAGGTATTGGGAAGATGGTGGTCTGCAACGCATCGCAAACCGAGCCTTTGCCGCATAATTTGTGTTCTCTACCAAAGCAAGCCACCGACATCCGACGTTCCGCACACTGAGCAAATGAATCAAGTCTAATTGCGCGAAATATCTTGATAAAATAAAAACCCTCGACGATGCTAGTGCTTTGTTATGTCAACTCCACGATCGAAGCATCACAATGTCCAGCAAAAATGCGCCTTGAAAAACAAGGACTTTTTCGAGTAATCCTATGAAAATTGTACTACTACGTGCTCATATTTAGCAAAGTTATAAGAGAACTTCAGTTTAGACAACACACCCAACTCAATGAACGATAATGGAGCGCACCATTATCCCCATAAATTCACGAAGCGAGATCGATTCCGACCAATTCAGATGGTTCGTCGCAAAAGCAAACAAAGTCCGTGAGTCCCACGAGAAAGACGGTTCGTCACAAAAGCAAGCAAAGTCCGTGAGTTCCACGATAAAGATGGTTTGTAGAAGACAGCACCCCCGCAACGATGAAGCCAATCATCTTTCTCGTGGGAAAAAGATCTTCTTGACAAGCTTAATGCCAAACCACAAACTTTCTGAATTATCATGACAGGGATGAAGAAAGAGGACCACGCACTTGAAAGTCAGATATTCACAAAGATGAAAGATCTATTCGTCAACTGGACACATAGTTTTTTCGACGATAGCTATTGGAAAAACAACGCGACAGAGAACGATCAAAAGAGATTTACTGCCCACGCGAATGAATTCAATGCACAGTTTCTGCGTATCATAACCCTGCTTCTTGCGATATCTACGATACTTTGGTGGCCCCTTGATTTATTCATCTTTCGCCAATCGAGCATCAGTTTCAGGGCTTTTCTAGCTTGGCGTGTCGGCTTTGTGCTCATCGCTACAAGCTCCTACCTGCTTGTGACTCACAATTCATGGTTTCGCAAGCATTTGTTTCTTGTGTGCCTTGTCATGATTGTCCCTGGAGGAATGGTCCTTGGCTATTTTATTCCACGAATAGAGCTTGGCGGAGTGTGGCCTTATGGTGGGCTACCGATGCCGCTGTTGTCTGTACTGTATCTCACCACATTGCGGCGGCGTATCATTCTCACACTTTTGTTGGCGACATCCTACCCCGTCACCTACTTTCTGTTGCATCCAAAGGGCTTACAATATGAGATGATCGCCTTCTTTGGAGGACTCTTCTTGCTCCCTGTATTGCTCAGTGTATTGGCAGGTCATAAGTTCATGATCATGACCAAGCAACAGTTCCTACAGGAAGACCGGATGCAAGATGCCACAGCGAAGTTGGCGATGTTTAACAAAGTATTGGTCTCTCGTGTGAATGACCAGACCCGAGCACTGCAAGAGATCGCACAACAAACAGAGCGTGTGCGTGAAGGAGAACGTGCAAGCCTTGCACAAGAGCTTCACGATCACCTGGGTCAGCTACTGACAGGGATGCGGTTTGAATTGGATTTGGCCAAGATGCAAGCAGCTGAAACCAATGATGCTCTCGCCATAAACCTGAAAGGACTGGAGCTACTGCTGGGAGACATCACAGAGACAGTTCGAGATGTTCTGACAATGCTACGACCCAAGATCGTCACACAATCGGGAGTTCTTGCTGCATTGCGATGGCTGGTCGAAACGATCCAGCAACGAAGCACTTTGAAGATATCGATAAGCTTACCAGAAAACGAACCACCACTCACCAAAGATCAAGCGATCGCATTGTTTCGGATTGTACAAGAGTCTCTGACAAATGTGCTAAAACATGCGAAGGCAGAGGCTGTAAAGATTGTGTTGTTGGAACAAAACCAACAGCTCCTACTGTCCATTCAAGACAACGGTCAAGGATGTGCTTCCCACAACGCCCAACACAGCACCGGATTTGGTCTAAGCGGAATGAGGGAGCGAGTCCAGTCGATGCAAGGTATGTTTGAATGGGAAAGCAAGCCCGGAGACGGCACACATATCCTTATGACCATTCCATTGTCTTTGCCAGCACATCCAAACAAACGATAGGAGCGAGTGGTATGGTAAAGTCGTTCATCAAAGTATTTATTGCTGATGACCACACGATGATTCGAGATGGCTTGATACGCTTAATGGAAACCACAACAGATCTGATTTTTGCGGGTGAAGCAGACAACGGTCAAGAAGCAATGGCTCAAGCCCGTAACGCTGACTGGGACGTACTACTATTGGATCTGTCTTTACCAGGTGGTGGGGAAGCTACGCTTCAAAGCATCCAAAGTATCCGACCCGATCTTCCCGTTATTATTTACTCCATGCACCCCGAAGATCAGTATGCCATCCGTTTGCTGAAAGCTGGCGCAGCAGCCTACTTGAGTAAAGGCCGCTCTTCCACAGAATTGCTACAAGCGATACGAAAGGTGGCACAGGGGAAGAAATACATCACTCATGAGCTGGCAGAGAAATTACTTGATGGCAAAGAGACAGCCGCAGCTGCCCCTCATGAACTGCTCACCGATCGGGAGTACCAAGTCTTTATGTTATTACTTGATGGCAAACAACCCAACGACATTGTCGCAGAACTTCATGTTAGCGCAAGCACAGTGAGCACTCATATCAACAAGATTAAACAAAAGCTCAATACACCGACAATCGTAGACATTGTAAAATATGCCTATCGAAGTGGAATATTGCATTAAAACTCTACAAGTACTTCTTCATAACAAGCCTCACAAAAGCACTGTATCCGCCTTTCATACGACAACCCAGGCTTCGTGGGATCTGAGGACTATAGTGCCAAAGGATACCAGCCGCACATCGAACACTCATCCCTCCCCTCAACCAAGACTTACCCCACCTAAACGCACTGTATCGGCATTGCTTAAAAAGAAGAGAGCGAAAACTCTGCTTCATCATTCTGATATAGTAGGGAAACTTGGGGTGAGTCAGACAGTTCACTACTTTTTTAACACATCGGTAGTGGCCCACCTGAAATGTCCCTCTTGGACACACACGACAACTTGTAGCGCCATACTTCGCGTACGTATTTCCACGACAAGACTTGCAAGAACCTGAGGCTGTCAGATAACTCGCTCCTCGACACCGATAACATCGAATGGTACGAATCATGAAAGCATAGTTTCGCAATGTATACCCCAAGGAAAGATTGAGCTTGGACAAATGAATCAAGAGTCTTGTAGAAAATAACTTGATCTTTCGAACCTCGATTTGAATCCTCCTCAGCTTGGTGGCAAATCCTGACCATCCAGGAATACGGATGCCATCCATCATTCCTTTCAGCTTCCGTAGCTGCACAGAAACCGGACCAAGCTTCTTCAAAGCGAGCTTCATAAATTGCTTTTCCAGGTACTTAAAGGGACCATCAATACCATCCAGTATCTGACGAACTGTAAAGCTCACTTTGATCTTCTTGGTCACGAATCCTAGCCTGAACTTCGGAAGGCGTGGCTTCAAAGGATTAAACTTAACCCTGAACCTGACTTTGAACTTTTTAGGTACCGTAATGGTAATTTTTGAACGGAGCGCGATCCTCAGATACTTGATAGGATAGTGTGTATAATTCAGCATCAACTCTATCGGACGAAAGGCACGATTAAACTTCACAAACTCAGGATAAAGAAAAGCCGGATATCGCAAAACACGATTCGCTGTGTTTGTGGCTTCATCAACAGCTTTAAGTACTCGGTTCACCTTCGCAATGATCGGCGCAGCGTGCTTTGCCTGAGCCTCAAACTTTCGCACCAACTTTGTTTTAAGAGCCCCTGATTGCAAACGACGCAAGCAAGTCTCCACTTTCAGACTCGACTTCAACCACGCCGCTGCCATTTGACAGGTCATCCGAAATCCTTTTTGGGACCATCCCAAAGCCCGTGAAACCTTAGGCAATGGCTTGCGGTAGGGAGCAATGGTCTTCTCTGCCTTCTTCATGGTCCGATTGATCGGCTTCAGCCTCTTGTGAACAACTTTGAGGCCTCTGCGGATAGGCTTGGTGATCTTGCCGACATTGGGGATGAATGTAAACGGTAAAAGAACGTCAATATTGGCCTTTAGCCTTTGCTCCATTTTATCCGTAGTATCCGAGATACGCTTTGTCATCGAAAGTACATAGTTTGCCCGATTCACTTTGGTTTGAACGTAGGTCAACTTGGGTTTCAACCTCTTGCAATAGATCGCTGTCATGGCAAGTTCTCTTTGGAGATTGTCATTCTGAGGAAATGACTGTGCGTCAGCAACAGCAACATGAAGAACCACTCCTATAACAATCAACAGACTGCTCAATATCATTGTTCTTAATGTGTGTTTCATCTTTCTCTCTCTTCCTTTTGTCCATCAGAGATGGAATCGTATGTGGACTGCATGTGTTCCTCTACAGAGAAACGGCACCAACGGGGTCTCACAAACCCCCTCGAATCAAATCTACCTCCAACATACAAATCCAAATCACCACTGTGTATCGCTAGAATTCAAAAGTTCTATCGAATTTTTTCGATACACAGAATCGGACCCCTATGATTGAGCAACAATCAACCTGTATGAAGTGACATGAAGTGGACCGCTAGCCCCCATGATTCGTAAACGATTGTGATCAGAGAAAATAGCCCCGTGCTTTCAGTGTGCCGAGTATGTAGGCCACTTCCGAGCAGTCTCCCCAAACAAAAACCGACGCAACGAAACCGCACCCTAGTTTTTCTAAACGTGTTGTGTTGCAGACTCTTGTACAATATCATAGGGAAACTACTTCTTATTTCTGAAGGATCCCCTATAACTTTAGAAGGAGTTGCACTATGTTAAAATCAACAAAAAACACCCAAAAACTCATAGCCACACTCACAATAACCCTTGGGCTCATGCTTCT
>JALTMC010000111.1 GCA_027005175.1 Myxococcales bacterium | reverse complement strand
CATTTGTGCTTCTTGACCCACACCCGTATTTCTCCATTTTTACTGTGTCGTGGATAGGTTCGTAGGTGACGTCGAAAGTAGTCGCAAGCCTTGCTCTTTTTTCCTGCAAACAGATAACTCAAACCAAGCCCATAATAGGTGTCACTGCGTCGACCGCGAAAGCGAGTCGCGTTGTGGAACGATCGCATTGCCCGGCTGAATTGCTTGCGCTGAAGATAACACCAGCCGATGGTAGAATAACTGTAGCCATTCTTTACTCGTGGCAGGGCCTGTTTGGATCTGCGTAGACCACACGCGACAAGTCCTCGATAACAATCCAAGTAGGCTCTTGCCATGAGCTTGCTCGTGGTGAGAGTTTTGGGCTTGGATGCTTTGGGTTCGGGTGGAGCGACTTCGGGTGTGCCAGCACCTGCGTCCGGAGTCGTGGGACTGCCTGCATCGACGTTGTTTGTGTTCTCCGGGTCTGGTCGGGTGGAAGGGGTCGTGGTTTTTGCTTCCCCATACGATGCCAGCAAAGTCTCTAGGCTTGGTGGATTTAGGATCTCACGAAAGTCGCCAACACGAGGGTGCTCTGACACATTCTTGTCGATGGTTCCGAGTATGGTCTCTGCTTTTTTGGTGTTCCCTTTTTCAACCCAAACCCAGGCTCCCAACAAACGGGGGTATAGCCAGTTCGGGTGCTTGCAATACTTCACTGCATTGCGGATTAAACCCAAACCGCGATTAAACTTCTTGTGGCGAATCGCAACACTTGCTCCATGAAGATAGATCCAGCCTTGCAAACTACGGTCTTCTAGTTTGTCCAAGACTCTTGAGTAATGTGCTTGAAAGTCAGAGTTTTGCTTGGAAGAGTTGGCCGCACGCGACAAACTGCGCAGATGCAGCCGAGCGATCATGGTATAAGGATGTTTGGCATCGCGCTTGCTGGCCTCTCCTACCAGCTTCTTGGCGGTTTGCCAACGCCTGTTAAATTCTTTTCGCCATCGCTGGCTCTGCTTCTCCCACTTCTTTAATAAGTTTGCCAACGCTGTGGTCTGTTGCATCAACGTACTGGATTTTGCATCGTCTTGGTCGTCATCTTGTGCTTTCTGCTTGGCTTGGGTGGCCTGCAACTCGGCAAGCTTCTTTTTCCAATAACGTTGCTTTTTGCCCAACAAACTGAGACGAAGATCCAAAATATCAACTTGGAGCAGCTCCACGGTGGCTTTGGTCGCGAGATAGGCTGTGAAGGGACTCCCCACGTCCTTACGTGCTTTCTCTAGCTCTTGGTTGGCTTTTTCAAAGGCTTTGGGAGTGACTTGTTGGACCAACTCACGAGCTTCTCGGATATGCTGGAGCGCTTTCAGATTGGTATCAGACAACTTGAGCCAGAATGCCACTTTCCCAAAGATATCAGGATTGAGCAAAGAGTAGCTTCCAATGCCCAGACCTAGGATCAGGATGATCAAGGCAAACCATCGTCCTGCACGAGAGGGAGGACGTTGTGGGAGATCGTCTTGGCTGATAAAATAAGGCTCAATGCTTGACGAAGAATGCAAACCGGAATGACTTGCTTTACTCACTGGCGCAGCGGCAGAAGCCGCATTCTCATTCGAAGGGCTTTGTGCAGCAGGGCCAATGGGCCAGTTGTCGTCACTCTTGGTGATCATCGTAGGTATGCGTGTTTGATTTTGCCCAAACTTCACTTGAACAGGGCTCTCTGCGGATGAGTTTTCTGCAGACTCGCTTCGCTTTAATGTCGTAAAGGAGACCCCTTCCATTGCAGGGCCTGAGATCTCAGGGAGCAGCTCTGAGCTGCTGTTGTTGTAATGATTGGTTGAGGCAGGCAAAGCATTCACTGAACTCTGTGATGAAAAAACAGGAGCCCTAACCCCGTAGGACACATTCTCATGGGAGCCTGTGTGCATGGGATATGTGCCACTGGAGTATTGGCCGGAGTGGCTCTCTTGGTATCTTGCTGTTTCTTGGCTAATAGAGCCTTCCGCACGCAGCATACCGGGGCGAGAGGGGGGAAACATGGAGGGATCGTAGGAAGATGGGAGGCCAAACTCCAAGGTTGAGGCTGGATCGACCTGTCCCGAGATAAGAACAGGGCCATTTCCTGTGAGGTGCGCTTGGGAGGGAGATGCTTGTACAAGTAACTGAAAGAAAGGCTCTAGCTCGGGTAGAGAACCCAACTCATACCATGTCTCTCCATCATAGGACAGCTCATCTGTGGGGGCGAGTTTTCGCTCCACTACCATTCGCTGCAAAGTCGCTTGATCTGGGATGTGTGAAGTCACTCCATTGCTGGAACGTACAGTGATCTGTTGTACGGCAGGTGCTTCCCTCACAGGTGAGGGCAGGGGATCGGCGGCGATGGCCTCATTGCTTGTGGTTGCTGTGTATGTAGGAGGCCCCATTCCTTCGGGGTGCTTGTGAACACGAAAAATATGTTCACAGGAAGAGCACTTAACACGTGCTGATGCTCCAGGGATTTGTGACTCATTCAGTTCGTAGGTTGCGCCACATTGGGGACAAACGACATCCATTTGTATCTAACCTCTTGGACTTAACAGGTTCAGGTAGTGGCAGAAAATAAACGCGACGTGCTCCATGTGCCTACATGACATGGTGGCATGGTGAAGCTCACCTCTCTCCAATCCCACTTCCTTGGTTCGAAGCAGCATACTACCAAGAAGAGTATGGACCTGCAAGGGGAAGACTCGAACTCTTCCCTGCAGAAAACAGCACAGACTCAAGAGTGCCGACGGCGTTGGGGTCTACGCTCTGCTTTGGCCGTCGTTGGATCTTCGGGCCAGGCATGTTTGGGGTAACGTTGACGCAACTCTTTGCGCACATCCCGGTAGGTCTCCTGCCAAAAGTTTGCCAGGTCTTGTGTCACCTGCTGAGGGCGCATGTTCGGGGCTAGCAAATGGAGTAACACAGGGATACGTCCGCCTGCTACGCACGGTGTCTCTGTTTGGCCGAACATCTCTTGAATGCGCACAGCCAAGACAGGTGGCCTGCCCTCTTCATAGTGGACTCGAACATGGCTACCACTCGGTACCTCGATTCGTTCCGGAGCCTCGCGAGCCAACGCTTGCTGCTGGTGATAGGGCAACATCCCCCGAAAAAACTCAACCAGGGATAGCTTGCGAAGTTCTGCAAAGGACCGTTTGCCTGCACACAGCAGAGGCAACAAAGATACGATCTCTTCCCTGCGATATCTCGGCAAGTTTAACTCAGGCATCCATTCCGACAGGCTGCGTAAGCGAGCAAGAAATTGCTGGCACTCTTTCTTGTCGAGGTTCAGAGCCTGGTCCAACTGTTGACTGGCTGCTTGGGCGAGCAAGGAGGCCGCAGTCTGTGCATCGGGGATGTTTACCCTGACCTCCGAGAGTATTAAATCCGCAAACCTTCGCCTGCGATAGGCTGAGACGCGCTTTTTTTTATTGTCAAAGACAAGCTCTACCTGTTCGGTAATATGGGTTTCAGGGAGCCAGTCTTTCCGGATCGGAGAGGCTTGCCGGAGCAGCCAATCGGCTTGGTGTCTGTGGGTTGCTGCTGTTATGTCAATACAGACGAAGAAATCACCC
Source organism: Myxococcales bacterium (assembly GCA_027005175.1). Lineage (GTDB taxonomy): Bacteria > Myxococcota_C > UBA6777 > UBA6777 > UBA6777 > M3003. The sequence goes on along the minus strand of JALTMC010000111.1, from coordinate 4,089 downwards.
TCAAGAGGCTGTTGACTGGCTGGTAGTTGCAGACCTTTGCCGCCTACCACGATCGCCTGCTGACCCTGCTCTGGCCATGACGGACCTCGGCTGTTTGGAACTGGCCGTGCCCGACTCGTGCGTGGCTCGACTTTTTCTTCCCCCTGGCGTCGCCGGGCCACACGATCGGGATAGGCCAGGAGTAACGCTCGCCTCACCTTCTCTTCCTGTGTCATCTTTGTTACTGAGGGGTCGCATCCCTCTTCCATCGGTTGGTGGGTGAGTATTCGCAGCAACTGGTCTCGCACCCGGAGGACGTTTCTGACTGCGCTAGCTTTCAAACGATGAGACAAAAAAGTAGGCTTTTTTCGATCAGCCCAGGCTTGCAGTGCTTGGAGTCGGTCGAGGATATCTAAGCTGTCCTCTTCTCGTGGATGAGAGGTATGTCTTTCAGGAGGCAGAAACACATCGCGCTCTGAAAGCATCGCTGCCAACAAACTGACCTCGGATGGACAGTCATACCGTTGACCTGCCAGGAGAAGGCGAGCTAGGCGTGGATGCAGTGGCAGTCGAGCCATGGCATGCCCAAGGCGTGTGATCTTGCCCGTTAAGTCTGTGGCTTCCAGCCATTGTAACAGAAGTCTCGCTTGCTCGATGCTCTCGGACGATGGAGGTGTTAACCAGGAAAAGGCGGCAATGTCTTGTTCGCCCCAGTGCAACAGTTCCAACACTGCACCTGACAAATCAACACATCGAATTTCTGGGATCTCTTCGGGAATTAACTTGTGCTGTTGGGTCTCTGTCCACAGTCGAAGACAAATCCCAGGGGCTGTTCTACCGGCGCGACCCGAGCGTTGGGTGGCAGAAGCACGGCTGATCCGCGATAGCTCCAACCGGTTTAATCCTGTAGCTGGATCATACCGCAACACTCGTGCCCACCCCGTATCAACAACAGCGCGAATTCCTTCGATGGTGAGTGAGGTCTCTGCAACGTTGGTGGACAGAATGACCTTGGTCTGTGAAGAGGTTGCCAGAACGTCATCTTGCTGCTGGTGTGACATGCTACCAAACAGCATATGGAGTGCGATATCTTTGGATGTGGCCCACTCTTTGAGGAGGTCGGCTGTGCGTCGAATCTCGCCTACACCAGGGAGAAATACCAGGATGTCCCCGTCTGCTTTGGGTGTGAGCTGCTTGACTCCCATCGCGGCAAAATCAGGGATGGAGCGTTGCTTCTGTTGCTCTGTGTGGGAAAGGTACTCTATCGCAACCGGGTGACTGCGCCCTTCGCTGGTGAGGGAGGGGCAATCCAAATAAGCCGTGATGGCATCGGGAGCCAGGGTTGCTGACATCACCACGATCTTCAGATCGGGACGGGCCTCTTGTTGGATGTTGCGAACCAGGCCCAGTGCCAGATCTGCCTGTAGACTGCGTTCGTGAAACTCATCAAAGACCACAACTCCGATCTCTTCCAGGAAAGGATCATGCTGTAACATCGCGACAAAGATACCTTCTGTTACCACAAGGATCTGTGTTTGTGGTCCCCACTTCTTGTCCCATCGAACCCAGTGTCCCACACTCTCCCCTACCGATTCTCCGCGCTCTTGTGCCATGCGACGAGCCGCCGCGCGTGCCGCAAGCCTTCGAGGCTCCAATACCACCACCCGTAAACCGTCCGAGACTTCTGCGTCCCACAAGGCTGGAGGCAAGCGTGTGGTCTTTCCCGCTCCTGTCGGAGCTTGAAGAACAAGGTTGGGTCGTTTCTTAAGCGACGCCACTACCTGAGGCAGCAGGGGATCGATCGGTAATGACAAACGAGTTGGCACCATCAGAAAAAATCCTCTTATGTTGTGGGTCTGGAAACCCCCTCCTGATCGCGGACCTGGCAGAATCGACAGGACGAAGCCCGGATGGGGTGGGGGCGTTGACGTGAGGCTCGAATATCTCGGGGATTGTAAAGGGTGTATTGGTACTCTTTAGGTTCAAAATAAAGGGTGTGTTGGCACTCTTTTCCAAAATCCCAGTCTACCACAAATCAGACGTAACACTTGTGACGGCTCTTTTCGACCGTGAACTTGGTTGAAATCCATCTTCATTCTGTCTTTGTCATCTTTTCGACCGCGAACGTGGTTGAAATCCATCTTCATTCTGTCTTTGTCGTATCGTGCTGCTGCTGTGATTTTGTTTTTTGTCACATTGTACTGTTGTCATGGTAGAGAGAGGTGTGCTTTTTTCGTAGGGATGAGGTGAAGCTCTTTGACTTTCAGTCAATTGCGTGTAGAAGAGTGTTTGTCAAGTGTGATGGAACCATCAAAGGGGTTCTGTGCCCCTGGGAAAGAGAGACAAGGAAGACAATGGCTAGCCCTTCAAACAAAGATCCAAGGCGAGAAGCCGCGTATATGATTGGCCAGATTCTCCACGGTGAGAACTCGGCCTACCAACGACTCAGCACGACCTTTCAAAAAGAGACATGGAGTCCTCGCGATCGTGCTCTTCTTACCGATATTGTTTATGGTGTGATGCAGCATCTCTACGAACTGGATCACGCCTTGGAACAGGTCGCAAAGAAAGGGTTTCAATCCATTGATACAGCGATCATCAATCAGCTTCGGGTTGCGGTGTTTCAACTCCACCATCTGGACAATATTGTAGGACACGCGGTGATCTCACAAGCTGTCCAATCTATCCAAAAACGGCGAGGTGAGAGGGTGGGGGGCTTTGCTCTGGCCCTTTTGCAGAAGTTACAAAAAGCACCTGCCTCCTTACTCAGGGTTGGTGAATGTGACAGTCTTGCCGAGAGGCTGTCGAAGCTACACAGCTATCCACAGTGGATTGTGGAGCGGTGGTTGGAGCGATTGGGACAGAAGCGTACACGAAGCCGTTTGGAGTCTTTCAATGAGACTTGCCCTCTGACCTTTCGATACCATGGTCCCCGTCATCAGCGTGACGATGTTGTCGCGATGCTGGCCGCTGAAGGTATTACGGTAGAACCGACAGTGTGGTCTCCCGATGGCCTTCGATTCATCGGTACCTTTGAGGAGTCGATGTATTTCTCATTCCGCTCCCTCTCGTATTTGCTGGTTCCACAAGATGAAGCGACTCAGCTCATGGTGCATTGGCTCGAACCGCAACGCGACGAGAAGATCCTCTATGCTTGTGCTGCCCCTGATGGAGCAACCACACATATCCATGCGCTGGCACCGGAAGCCAAAGTCACCGCCTGTGATGTTGACCCTCTACAACTTGAACGTCTCGAAAAACTCTGCCGACGTTTGCATGTCCCCACAACGAAAGGAGAAACCCCACACTATAAGTTGGTAGAGCAGGAGGCTTCCAAACCTTTCAAGACAAAGTTTGACCGCATTCTATGCAATGCTCCTTGCTCTGAATTGGGCCTGTTGCGCAAACAACCGGAGACGCGGTACCGTCAATCACCCGAGACTCTCCAGGAGATGGCCAGAAATCAAAAAAATCTGCTTCACCATCTCGCTCGCTCCCTGAAACCCGGCGGGTTGATGCTCTACTCTGTTTGTACGGATACTGTCGAGGAATGTGAAGAGGTGGTTGCGAGCTTCCTGGAGCGAAACCCCGAGTTCTGCCTGGATACCGATCTCCCCAGTACTCTTCCTGGTTACGATCTCATGAGTGAAGAAGGATTTTTGCAAACCTCTCCTGAAATTCATGATATGGATGCTATCTTTGTAGCGAGACTTCGCAAGAAAGGCTCTGTTGGGAGTTGAAGCCTGGCTTCGCAGTGAATACCAAAAATCAAGTCCATGAACCTCCGACTTGTGATTGAATCACCTGGGGTGATTTCCTTTGACATCCTCCCCCACCAAATCCGGCTTTCGCCTGTAGATTCTGGAAGGGGTTTTACGCGACACTCGATTTTCGTTCGATGTTCTTGGTCTGTAAGGAAGTAGAGACAAAGCATGTGATTGCTCTACTTGACATCCTCCCTCAGCAAATCCCTTGTGCAGCAACGCTGGACCGTTCTCATCGGTGGTGTTTCTCACAAGCTTTTCATCGGTGGTATTTCCCACGAACTTTCCATTTGTGATATTAAAGGTGTTTTTGGTAGTACTTGTGTAGTGTGAAAGCAGAGTATGT
>JALTMC010000110.1:3602-7671 GCA_027005175.1 Myxococcales bacterium | reverse complement strand
GTTTGGCTTTGTATGGGAAAAAGGGTTGCCAGATTCGCCGGGGGTCACGGGCGGTTCGAAACGATGCCTGGACCCACATGGCCAACCGCTTCTCAAAATCGTAACTCACATTTAGAGATTTGTTGGATCGACGTCCAATCAGCCCAAGGATGGAGCGAGATGCATGCCAGTTGGCCACCCAACCTTCTGCTTTGGGGAAAACTTGCAAGAAGGATCGTATGATAGAGGCCATGTTGTGAGGTCCAAGCTGCCAGAGTGGTAGCCATGCCACAAACATACCCTCTTGCTTTAAACGCTTCTTCACGGCTCGAAAATGCTCGACGCTATACAAAGTACCAACACCAGGATTGCGGGGGAGATAGAGATCTCCAACAATCACATCGTACTGTGGACCTGTTCGAACAAGATAGCGACGGCCATCTTCGGCGATCAGACGAACCTGTTTTTTACGACGAAAGATATGGTGATTGACGTTCGAGAAAAAGTGAGCGAGTTTTAGGATTTCCTTATGCAGCTCCACACAATCAACTCGCGCAGCGCGATGTTGTGCCATAGCCGCCAGGGTTGTACCTGTTGCGAAGCCGATCAACAAAGCATTTTTGGGGTTTGGGTGAAGCATCATAGGGATATGTCCCAATCGATACTGCATGCGAACAGTACCCGGAGCGGTGTTGCTCAATCCGTAATAATTGTTGACCCGAAGAGTTCGCAAACCGCGCTTATCCTCATCCACAGCGATGGTGGCTGAGGGTGCGTCGCGATAAAACAGCATCGTATGCTCAGCACGGATCTTCAGAGGGTTGGCGTTGGGATGAGATCCTGTCCACAAGATAAGTCCCATCAATGCGATGGTACCCGCAGTAGACCACCGCATCCAATGGGGCAAGACACGATTCCAGGCGATAAAGAAGGACAAGACAAGATAGCCCGAAGACAACAACAACAAGCTCACAGAGAGCCCCATGGTTGGCATCAAAAAGAAAGTGACAAAGAGACTACCAACGACACCACCGATGGTGTTTAGCGCGTACAATCGCCCCGCGATCTGACTTGATTCTTCTTGTTTTGTGGTAGACAAGCCAATCAACAAAGGAAAGGCTGCCCCCATGGTCAATGTGGCGGGTAACATGGCAACAACAGCCGAGCAGCCAACCCAGCCGAGATAAGCATTCCAGTCTGTCACCCACTTATTTTCTAAGAGGTACAAACTCCAGGGCATAAGTCGCGAGAAGAGCCACAAGGTGAGGAGGCTACCCAAACCGATCGTGAAGTACATCAACCACAGGCTTTGTCGTTGAGGAAAGCGATGGCGATACGACGCTCCCATCCATAAAGAGCCCAAGCCGATCCCTACAAGGTAAGCGGCCAAAACCAAAGCAAACACGTAGACACTAGCAGGAAAGGACAATGCCAGGGAGCGAGTCCATAGGATCTCAATACCGATGGCAAAGAAGCCACTTACAGAAGCCAGAACCCACGTCAACTTCCGGGAGACTGCGTGTTTTGCATCGAACTCTGCAACTTCTTTGACAGCCAGCAACATCGGTGAAGAGTGGGATTTTTGCTCTTCGGGTGCAACAGAGGTCTGAGCGGGTTCATCATCCGACGCGCTCTCTTGTCTTTGATTGAACCGATAACCCAACCAAAACAGTAGTGCTATCGCGAAATTGACAGAAGTCATGACCCAGGTGGTGGTGCGTTGTCCCAGCAAAGGAAGCAACCAAAATGAGACTGCCAGACATCCTGCGACAGCACCTAGCGTATTGAATCCATAGAAGAACCCTGTGGAGAATGTGGGGTTTGCGATGCGTTTAACAACAGCAGCCATTGCGGGAAAAGTGGCACCAAGTAAAGTGGTGGGGACGATCAAAACCAGGGCAGAGACCATGATCAAGACCACAGGATTGTTGGCTTCACTGTGAAGATAATGGGTAAGGATGGACTCGACAGCCATGAACAGAAATGGCACACAAGCCGCAACAATCCCGATGGCAAGTTCCAGTTTTGCATAAGCGAGAAATGGAGACGTACGGCGATCGAACCACCGTCCTCCAAGAGCAGCACCCAAAGCGAGACCAAAGAAGAAGATGGAGACCGTGGCCGAAACCGCAGGTGTAGAAGCACCGAACATCTGGGTCAAATAACGAACCCAGGTCAGCTCATAGGACAGACCTGCCATCCCAGATAAAAAGAAAGCAAACCACAACAAAGCCAATCTTGAAACCCTCCCCTCGAAAAACCACACGAGCTTCTGCCCCCCATACGGGAAGTGAAGAGAAAAGGCAAGTCGAGAGCGACGAGAGACGGGAGAATGCGACGGAGCAGTCGATACAATAGACGCTGATATAGAATGCTTACTGCGAGGCACTTTGGGAGGATGCATCGATTTGAACCTGTTTGAAGACACAGTGCGCGTTTTGACAAAGAAGACTTGGGCGAACTTCCAAGGTTGTGGTTTTCGGCACTTCAAGTTGACATCGCTTGCGGCCATTGATCCAGGCCGACATAATGTTTCCTTGTTGTCGCAGCTCCACACTCATCCATTTTCCCCAAGAGTAACGTTGACGGGGCCACTCATCGGGAAGTAACTCATCAGAGCCACATTTGAGCTTCTGGCGAGAACGTTTCCCCACAAGCAGACGAAAACCCAGCATACGACCGTGCAGTTGTAGAGTGAGAGAGGCTCGTCCATAGGAGCCACCTTTCCAACCCACACCCGCCAGAATAGCGCGACGGGATCGCCACTTGGATTGGTACTCTCGCCTGGAGATCCCACGGCTATACCAGGGTGCCAGGATTTGAACGTTGGCTCGATAACGAAAGCCCTGACCCGGCGCTGTCTTGCCATGATAAACGGCCCAAAGCTGTCTGCGATTGCGTACAAACCCTCTCTGGTAGGTATTTTGATGTAGCATCCCGTCCATCGCATACCAGTTGCCCGACAACCTCCACTGAGGCTGAGGTATCCGCCCCAGATAGTTTTTGGTTGGTTGTCCCGCAAAGCGAAAATGCAAACGAGTTTGGCTCGCCGAAATCTGCTGTTTCTCAGGAAGGAGACGCTTCCACATTTCAGCAGGAGAGATCTTTTGTGATGACTTGGGGGAAGGAGCCACCATAAAAAACAAGGCCACCAGCCCACAGATCGAGGCCAATGCCAAGCCACCACGCAGCCACTTTCGACTATCCGGTTGCCAACTTATGTTGTCGTCGTCATCAAAATCACCTTCGGAAGAAGCCTGAAAGTCCTCAGGGTTCCACGCATCCATACGCAGCCCGAGAGGAGTTTTTTGATACACACCCGGTGTATCGATGACAGTGTCACGAACCACAGGGGTCGCTGCTCGCTCCCCTTCTTCCAACGATTTCTCCAAGGCATGCACCAGATCTTCTGTGGTCTGGTAGCGATGCTCTTTGTCGTAATTCAAACAACAGCGAATGATCGCGTCGATATCACGGCGTCCTTCAACAATGGCTTGGTCTGGAGAAGGTAACGCAGGAAAAGGTAGCTCGCCGCGAATCAACTCAAATAAGATGACACCCATGCTGTAGATGTCTGCGCGTTGGTCAACCTTCTTGGCATCGTGTCGCTGCTCAGGTGCCATATAACACTCTGTACCCATCGATACATAGGACTTTGTGAGTTGCTTGATATATGTCGTCTCCCGGTTAACACCGGCAAGACCAAAGTCACAGACTTTGAGACACTTGTCTGAATTGTAGAGTATATTTTCGGGCTTCAGATCTCGATGAACGACTCCTTGAGAGTGGGCGTAAGCCATAGTACGAGTCAACTGCAACATGATATTAAGGGCTTCATTGGGCAAAAACTTCGTGCGCTCCCGAAGCATCTCTCGAAGTGACGGCCCATCCACATACTCCATCACAAAGTAGTGAACGTTGCGCTCTTTTCCCCGATCGATCACATACAAGATATTGGGGTGGCGAAGTTGGGCCATCGCTGCAGCTTCTTTTGTAAAACGCCAGATGGAAGCCTGATTTCGCGCCAGATTGCTGTCCAGTGTCTTGATGGCAACATCACGTCCAAGAGACTTTTGCACAGCCCGGTAGA
>JALTMC010000110.1:1923-3592 GCA_027005175.1 Myxococcales bacterium | reverse complement strand
CAATGATGTCGTAACCTTTGATCCGCAGCGTTGGACGTCGGGACCGGATCTCTTCTTTTCGCTTTCCAGGAGCAGGCGTATCCACCTTATCTTGTCTGTTGTCCGGCTGCCCCATTTGTTGGGCTTGCACAAGAACATCCGCCACATGCGTAGGACGCTGTCCAATATAAGGGTCCATTCCAGCTCCAGCAATACGACGTTTGACAGGTGGTTTCGCCATCCGATGACCACAGTGCTCACATGCAGCCGACACCACTCGCCCACTGTCATCCATCTTCAGATCCCGCTGGCAACGGGGACATTTCTGCAAAATCATAGAAGCACGCTCCTCAAACCATCAAACAAATACACAGAGTTATCCATACAAACAAAGGGAAGCCCTCTCCATTTCCCCTACAGTCGGTTCCTTACAAGTTGTGACATGCCACAGATAGAAAGATCAATTTTTCCGCAGAGGGAGGAGCTTGCTGCGTGGGAAGGCAAAAACGCGAAACCCTACGTTCACATTTTTTCCCAAGTACTTAGAAAAGAGTCATTGGGTCTCTGACAGTGACTGGAGAGCATCGAGGAGGGCTTGAAAGTCATCGGGAGGTGGGGCTTCGCAGGAGATCCAATCCCCAGAGATAGGATGACGAAATGCCAACATACGGGCATGCAAGGCTTGACGGGGAAATTGTTTAAGGAAATTGGGCCAACGATGGAGGGCTCGACCTCCATACACCGTATCACCAATTAATCCACGATGAAGATCTGCCAAATGAACGCGGATCTGATGTGTTCTTCCTGTCTCTAACTTAAGTTCGAGAAGTGTCGCCAAGGAATAGCGGGCACGAACCCAAAAGTGAGTGATCGCCTGACGAGAACCACCAAATTTAGAAGAGTACTTTTTTCGATCGGTGGGATGACGGTCATAGCTTGTTTGAATGGTGCCTTCATCATCGCGAAATCGGCCTCTTGCAACAGCGAGATAGCGCCGGTCCAGTTGGTCCTTGGGGCGATACTTAAATAAGTCTGCCAGGCCGTGATGAGCGGCGTCGTGCTTCGCAACAACCATGACACCCGATGTATCTTTATCGAGGCGATGTACGATCCCCGGTCGCAACACTCCCCCAACGCCAGAAAGATCCTGACAATGGTAAAGCAAAGCGTGAACCAATGTACCCGTAAAGTGCCCTGGCGCGGGATGAACCACCATTCCCGATGGTTTATTCACCACAATGAGATCTGTATCCTCATAAAGGATCTCCAATGGGATCGCTTCAGGCTCAACAGAAAGGGTTTTGGGTGCGGGGATCGATACCGAGATCGCATCCGATTTTTGTAGTCGATACGATGCTTTGGAGGGGCGGTCGTTGACCTGCACATCTCCCCCTTCAATCAAACGCTTGAGCATCGATCGACTGCAAGAGAGAGAGGGCTGATTCACCAGAAAACGATCCAGTCGTTCACCAGCTTCTTCAGAGGAAACAACAAAGGAAGAAGATTCGCTGTTATTCAAGAGAGTGTGAGATCAATCCCAGATATGGGTTGTAAGATGACGCTTTCGATAGAGCAAGACATCAATGATCGCTCGATCAAAAAAATTGGTTTGGGTCAAGATCTCAGGAGCGACCTGGCTTTCGTACTGTTCGCGACCTTCAGCAAAGAGAGGCGACAGAGACTCAAAGAA
>JALTMC010000110.1:0-1913 GCA_027005175.1 Myxococcales bacterium | reverse complement strand
CGTTATATCGTGCAAGATATCGGTATGTACAACAAAAAGAAGGTGTCATCCATAATCGCGTCTTCCACCTTCTTTTTGTTGTACATACCGATATCTTGCACGATATAACGCGCGTATCGCATCGCTTTTTCCGGAGTATTCTTTAGAATCGCCATCGTTCACTTCCCTTTGGGTAGATGGTGTAGGTTCGACAACTGTACCGCTTATTGAAAGAATCTCACACGAGATTGTCAAGTTATTTAACGGATCATAGCTCCATGTCAGAGCGTACTCTTCGCCCAGACAGGCCACAGACTACCATGTCTGTCCACAAATTGCAGTTAATACTATACGACCCACCCATGTCATTCATTAAGAATATGGAAGCTCATCCTTGGAAGAAGACTTGAAGGTCGAAAGAGAGTGTAAGGAGTTTTGAAGTAAAGCGTTACCTCTCTGTCAACTACCCTTGTGGGAGCACTATTCAAGCCTCTTCAAACCCATTCCTCTTGAACAACTCTCAAAAAACGTGTTCCTTTGTCGCTCCTCCACTTTGCATGAAGGCTTTGAAAGTGAAGAGCCGACACCCACGGCTGGACCTTCGATAAAGAGCTGTCGCTCCTCCACTTTGCATGAAGGCTTTGAAAAGATGTCGCTCCTCCACTTTGCATGAAGGCTTTGAAAGTGTGGGAAAATTATATATATTGACGATGGCACGTGAGCAAAGACGGAGATAAAGGAGAAATTGGGACGTGAACATCGAGCAGGAATGTATGCGAGCGGCGACTTTCGCAGCAGAAGGCTCCCTTGATCTGGCAGCAAAGATCTATCGTGAGATTTTAAAGCAGCAACCGGATCACCTGGATGCACAGGTGGGTATTGCAGGATTGGTCTTGCATATGGGTCAAACTGGGGTAGCCAGCCGGATGATCCAGCGCATCATGATGCAGTACCCAGAAGAGCCACAAGGGTTTATGTTGTACGGGTTGTTGCGTGAGAAGACAGATCTCGCAAGTGCGATTTCTCTGATGCAAGAAGCCGTGAATCGCGCTCCAGGAAACTCAACTGCATTGTTTCATCTGGCTAGGTTGCTCTACCAACACGCAAAACAGACCCAAAACCCTCCCTATTCAGCCATCGAAGTGCTAACACAAGCCTATCTGACTTCCCCACGAGATCCAGCGATCTTGCATCTTCGGGCCACGATGAACAACGAGATGGGCTATGTCCAGCAAGCAGTACAAGGTTTTCGAGAGGCTTTGCGCTCTCACCCTCACCATCTTCCATCCTACCTTGGCTTGCTCGACATCGCCACCCAAGAAGGCAAGATGACAGAGACCCTGAACTTGCTCCAAGAAGCTTACGAACAATGTGGGGCACACCCGACATTGACCTCGCGAGAGATTTGTTACCATGCCCTACAAGGGGAGTGGCTAGCGGCCGCCCAAGCTGCCAAGCACTTGGTGACCTCCATGCCAGAAACAGCACAAGCACAGATGCAGTTGGGCATCACCAGCTTGATGAATGGAGATATAGAGACAGCCGAAAAAGCCTTGTGTAAGACTCATGAGCTTGACCCAAACAACTGGGAGGCTTTGTTCCTTCTCGGACAATTGTACAAACAAACAGACAAAACAGAACTCGCAGCACAGTGTCTCTGGGAATCTCACCTCCGCGCAGTAGAGCGATGGCAACCCCCCAACGAACTAGGACTCGTTCATCTCCAAACGGAAAACTATGAAGAAGCGTTGTCTTGTTTTTCACTTGCAATGCAATGTGATCCAGCCCAGACTGTCCCTCTGTTTAATCTCGCACTTACTCACTTTAAACACGGAAATCACGAGAGTTCCCGTACACTCTGCGAACATATTCTTCAACGTGAAGAGACCTCTTTTACCACCCAAAAGTCTGCCGAAATCCTGCTTCAACAGTTG
>JALTMC010000109.1 GCA_027005175.1 Myxococcales bacterium | reverse complement strand
AAGAAAAAACCGACTAAAGTCGGCTCAACCCTTTGTTTTGCCCTGAAGGGCACGTTGTTCTGAGTGCGCTTTAGCGTACTTATTACCCTCAGAGTGGGACTTTAGTCCCACGGATATACAGGAGATTTATCTATATCCATTTCTTTTACAGGCTGTCAGGTATTTGTAGGTAGGTAGTTGTTACGTACAGTTTGCTTCTTTGAAAGAGCACCACGACCAACTCATGATTTTTTGGGCAAAGCGAAACGATGGATATATTGGCTGAGATTGCGAAATACTGGAGTGATGAAGGAACAACCCGACGTGTTGTCATGTTGGGGTGTATGTTGCTGGGGATTTCCAGTGGTTTGTTGGGTACCTTTGCTTTGTTGCGACGGCAGAGTTTGTTGGGAGATGCGATGGCGCATGCAGCATTGCCAGGGGTGTGTGTGGCTTTTTTGCTCACAGGGGAAAAGAATACACTCTATTTCCTGCTTGGGGCGTTGACTTCGGGTTTGTTGGGGGCACAGATTATTACCTGGATTACTCGCTACAGTCGTATTAAAAACGACACCGCGATCGGTCTTGTGTTGTCTGTTTTTTTTGGTGTTGGCGTGTTGTTGTTATCCATTGTTCAACAGAGTGGGGTGGGCAACCAGTCCGGGCTGGATACCTTTTTGTTTGGGAAGGCCGCTTTTTTATTGTATCGCGATGTTCTTACTCTTGGGGTGATGTGTGCTCTCTTAAGCTTTGTGGTGCTTCTTTTCTTTAAAGAGTTCAAAGTTCTCTCTTTCGATCCAGGCTTTGGTGCCAGCATCGGCTTGCCGATTCGATTTCTCGATCAGTTCTTAACGGCTCTGGTTGTGATCTCGGTAATGATTGGGCTACAAGTTGTGGGTGTCATCTTAATGGCGGCCTTGTTGATTATTCCGGCGGCTGCGGCCCGACAGTGGACCGATAGGCTTGGTCTGATGTGTATTCTCGCTGCTGGAGTGGGGGCCTTCTCAGGTATTTTGGGAGCTTTCTTTTCAGCCCTGTTACCCAAGATGCCTACAGGCCCTGTGATGGTACTGTCTGCTTCTTTCTTGTTTCTGATGAGTTTGTTTTTTTCACCTCATCGTGGTTTGCTTCCTGCATGGCGACGACAATTTCGAAATCGTCATAAGATCCGGGAAGAGAATTTGCTTAAAACCATGTATAAGTTGGGCGAGAAGACCGAGACTCCCCGTGTCGTAACGTTGTCTGCCCTGCGAGAGTCAACCTTAAAAACAGATGTTCAGATTCGTAAAGAATGCCAGCGTCTGGTGAAAGGTGGCTTGCTCGAAGCGAAAGCAGACAGTTGGTATGTTACAGCGTTGGGGTGGGAGAAGGCTGCACAAGTGGTTCGGTATCATCGTTTGTGGGAGTTATATTTAACCCGCCAGGTGGATATCGCGATCGATCATGTTCACCGTGATGCCGATGAAATGGAGCATGTCCTCTCTCCAGAGATGGTTGTGCAACTGGAGACGATCTTGGACCAGCCCGAGATCGATCCTCATGGTAGCCCCATTCCTTCAGGACCCTCAAAGAAGGCTTCGGTGCAATGAGATTGATTCTTCCTTTTGCCGCAAGTTTTTTAGGACTACAAAGCTACGAATGGTGGGTGGTCGCCATTGGTGTGTTGGTGTGTGTCTCTGCCGCTCTTGTGGGCTGTTTTTTGATCTTGCGAAAGATGGCTTTAATGGGGGATGCGATCAGTCACTCCGTGTTGCCAGGTATCGCTGTGGCTGCCTGGCTCACCGGAAGCCTTAACTCATGGGCTGCCTTCATCGGTGCATCCATTGTGGGTCTTCTCACCCCTGTCTTCATCGATTTATTGAAATCATCAGGTCGTATTCATGAAGATGCTTCTCTTGGGCTGGTGTTTACTGTCTTGTTCTCTGTTGGTGTCATTATGATAGCCAACATGGGCAACATTCATCTTGATCTCGATTGTGTCTTGTATGGCGAGATAGCGACCACACCCTTTGACCGTTGGGTTGTCGGAGGAGTGGACCTGGGGCCTCGACCTTTCTGGACCTTGGGTGTTGTTTTGCTTCTCAATATCTCCTTTATTGCGGTTTTTTACAAAGAACTCAAGATCGCAACCTTTGACCCCGCCTTGGCTGCCTCGATGGGGATGCGACCCAAACTGATTCATTCTATGCTTCTTGGAATGGTCGCTTTAACGACGATCGCTGCCTTTGAATCTGTGGGCGCGATTATCGTCGTTGCCATGTTGATTGCTCCCGGTGCCGCAGCCTACCTGCTCACCGACCGGCTGAGTCTCATGCTGCTCATCGCTGCGATTGTGGGAGCTTTGTGCGCTCTTCTTGGGTATGGTATGGCTCTTGGTCTGGGTGGTAAAGTCTCTATCTCCGGTAGCATGGCTGCCATGGCGGGTATCCTCTTTGCCTCTGTATTTTTATTTTCTCCTCGCTATGGTGTCTTGATTCAAGCCTGGAAACGAGTCAAGTTGACACAACGCTTACAACAAGAACATATCCTCGCAACGTTATACCGTCATGAAGAGAAGGGCTCCTCCTGGCTGGCACAAGGTGAACTCTGTGACACGTTACAGCTCTCCCTCAAACAGCTACATACGGCAGGTCAAAACTTGTTGCGACAAGGCTTGTTGCTATGGGAAGGAGAGAGCCTGCGTCTCACTCCCACAGGCTCTGACCGTGGGAGTGAGCTGGTCCGAGCACATCGCTTGTGGGAGACCTATCTGGAGAGAAAGTTTGGCTTGCCTCCTGACCATCTTCACCGATCCGCCGATGAGATGGAGCACTTTCTCTCTCCTGCGATGCAAGAAGAGTTGGCCCACTCTCTTGACCAGCCAGAAGTTGATCCTCACGGAACACCCATCCCCCAGGCCAAGAGAAGTAGCTCCGAGTTTCAGATCCCAAACTTTACATCAAGGAAGATGAAAGACTGAAACTCTTTCTTGTAGGGGAACAAGGTGCTAGCTTTGTGTCGAGCTTGACGAGGGATTTTATCCCTGATAGCCTCTTCTTTTCTCAGGTCCTTTTTTGCGCCAACTGATTGGAGATGAATGCTATGCCACAAACTACTCCGGGTGATACTCCTCCTCAGAAAACACCTCCAAGGCAGTTTCGAATACTTACTTTTGATGGTGGTCCCAGTGGGCTTCGATATTTGTACAACTTACAGGAAATTATTAAGATCGCACCAACCTTTCTGAGTTCTGTTGATTTGTTTGTTGGTAATTCCAACGGTGCATTCTTGGCTTTGTACTTGGCCAGTCGAACAGCCGATGAATTGAAGTACGGACCCAAAATTATTAAAGAATTAATCGAGCTGGATGTTGAGTTTGTCAAAAAGATGCAGCCCGGCGGCTGGATGAACTGGATGGTTCAAGGCGCACGTTTTCTTTCGGGATGTAAACCGCTGTTGCTTCTTGATGGCTTGTATGAGTTTATGCAAAGACCGGATGTCTTTGGTCACAAACGACTCAACGATTTAAAGCAAAAGGTCGCCATTGTCACGTTTCGCTTGTTCTCTTTCGTCAGGGATAAAGAGAACCCGATGGCCCGCCGCTGGGGACCACACATTTATCACAACCTGCTTCCCGATCCATCGGACCCAAACTATACAAAGGAGTTTGATCGGATTTATTTTGGAAGTAACAATCCAGAGTTTCGCGAACTCTCCCTGGCAGAACTCGTCCTTCGCAGCGGCTCCATGCCGATGCTTACGCCCATTCACGGGGGCTTTATTGATGGCTCTGTTTTTGCGAACAATCCAGAGGTTGTGGCTGTCGCGCAGGTGCTTGAAGCTCGAATGTGGCTCAATTACAGATACAATCGCGATAACGACGGGAACTTCTCGCCCAAAGGCTGGATTCGAGGAGTGCAAGACTTACTCTTGTTTTCCTTGGGCGGTGATGACAGGTGGTTCTCAACAAAGCGGGTGGAGGAAGAGATACAACGTGCACATCAATCACCTTCCAACAGTGCGAAGCATCTGCTGCAATGGGGCTGGGGAAATTGGATGATTCGACCCACTTCCCCTATGTTGCTACTCAAGCTGATGTTAACCTCTGACGCTCGTGGCAATAGTCAACAAACATCGAAGTTGATGCAGGCGATCACTTCGTTTCGGCTGTCTTCCCAAAGTGAAAAAGGCATCTTAAGCGATATGTTCAAGGTTGTGCTTGGCTCAGGAATCAAAGAGCTTCTTCGAGATGCACAGTCTGATGCTGATCGGTGGGTCAAGGCCAGCCCGCCTGTGATTACTTTTATTGCTGAAGTATATAAACGTTCGGGCGTCTTAGAACAATACAAGCCCGAAGCATCCACAACAAATCCCTCAGAGGAGGAATTGGCATCGGAAGATCTTAGCCTACTGGATCAAGTTACATGCTCAGCGTTGCAAGAGCTAGGCTATTCAGAGGTCGAAAGCTTGGAACTCACGAGTTGGCTTTGCGAGGCTCGTCACCACCTTGGAATATTGGCCAGTTTTGTTATTGACGAAGAACATAACCTTGCGATGTCCGTCACAGAACGTATTCGCATCGTATTTGATGATGCAGAGCCGCTTACTCTCATCGCCCGAGATATCATAGGAACCTTTCTCAGCCTCTTGTCAAAACAACAAACACCAGAGGAGTTTAATCGAACGTACCTGCTTACGATGCTATGGCTCCTTTTGGTCTGGTCCATGACACCCGAGCACCATGAAAAACAACGCCCTCTGCTCACCTTGTTGGGAGAGCCTTTCTACCTGATACCACTCCTTCAACACTTCCATGAACTCGAAGACTTTGACATCCCAGAAGACTCTACTTTCTTGTAAATGGATCTGAGTGCTTGTTCGAGCCGTTTGAGGGGGTCAGTGGTCATCTATGTCGGAAAGGTAGGCCTTTTTAAATGAAAAAGATAGTAACATGGACAAATGGACTTGGGTGACTTTACTTAGATCTCGATGATTCTTGTCTATATCTCGGGGGCACCTCATAGTATATATTTTGAGTTGTAACTTTATTCCACCCATAAGAGAGGGGTTGTTGATATGCCTATTTCTATCATCCGAGCGATTGTATTTCTTCTACCTTTCTTGTACATTGTTGCTTTTCATAGCTCTGGATGTCAAAGTGACAATTCAAGTATGCAGAGTCGTAATGTGAAGAATAATAAAGAGAACACCAGTTTCCAGCATAATGACAATCGCTCACCACTGGATAGTTCCTCTTCTCCAGATGTTGCACCTCGTAGTTGTAACTCCATGGGTTGTTCAGCTATGTCAGTGTATGTCATCTTTACTCATGTGAGTTTCACACTTCAAACAAATAAAAAATATCAGATACAAGTAGCATTTAATGGCTGCTCTTTGTCTGAAATCACAAAGTTCTACACCTTTACAAACGGATTCCTCCAATTGAGTAAATCTGAGCTATATGGAAGTCATAATCCTTCGTATAGATGTCGGAGACATGAAGTTCGGTCGCTTACTTTTGATGCAGCACAAGGTACAGTCAGTATTCATGTTCTAAGCAATTTAAAGCCTAAAGGTGACATGGTAGAAATGAGTATCAATCTGTTAGAGGAGGATATTACTATTCTAAAAATTAATAAAATCATAAAAGGGTTTACAGAAATTAGGCCTAATGGGAATGGGTGTGAGCCTGTTTGCTGGATGATTAACAAAAAAACGATTAATATGTCAGAGAATCAATTGCGTGAAGAACACCCCCAAGATGACTAAGCAGGTCACCCATGCTTTTGAGTATTCCAACTATTGAGTGCAAGAACCGGACAAGTCAACGTGTTGTGACTTTTCATCCGATTCCATCTGGACCCGGTAATTTAGGGGGATGGACTCGTGGTGCTAGAACACTAAACAACCACCCTACAAGTGAGGGAGCGGAATCCATTCATTGGTGACGGGGCACCAGCAGTATGTTATCACTTTTCTGTTTTTAGGCTTGGGTTAGAATCAAGGCTTCCATTCCAAAGAGGTAGAGCATGTACTGGCATCCCCCACAAGAACTCTCTCGTACCGAATTACTTATTGCCAAACGAACGCGCAAACGAAGAAAGATCTTTGTCTTTCTCAGAGAACACAGGCATCATATCATCAATGATGAACTCCAACAAAAGTTACTTGAGGTTTACAACCCACCAGCCAAAGGAAGCCAGCCTGTTGCACCAGGTTTGTTGGCGATGGCCACACTTTTGCAAGCCTACTGCAATGTCAGTGACCAAGAAGCTGTGGAATTAACGATGATGGACCAACGTTGGCAAATGGTTCTTGACTGCCTTGGCTGTGAGAAACCTCCCTTTAGTCAGGGCACCCTGGTCAATTTTCGCAACCGTATGATTGAGCATGGTCTTGATAAAGTTTTACTCGACCGCTCAGTTGAAGTCGCCGAGGGATACGGAGGTTTCGGCCCTCGCCAGTTGAAGGCCGTTTTGGACTCCAGCCCATTGTTTGGGGCAGCCCGTGTAGAGGATACTTTCAATTTGATAGGGCACGGACTTTCCAAAGCGATCAAAGTGGCAGCGAAGGAAATGGGATTGAGAGAAGAAGATATTCTTAAAGAAGCAGGTCTATTGTTGATGGGACACAGTAGTCTCAAAGCTGCACTCGATCTAGATTGGGGGCAACCTCAAGCGAAAGCAAAAGCTCTCAATCAATTGCTTGAAGAATTGGAACGTTGGAAGGGCTGGATGGAGAGCCAAAAAGACACGTTTGTCGGCTCCGAGAAGCTACAAAAAGCACTTGAAGTCATCGATGAAATAGTGGAGCAGGACACAGAGCCTGCTCCTTCAGGAGAAGGTCGTGTTATTACAAAAGGAACAGCAAAAGGGAGGCGTGTATCTATAGAAGATGGGGAGATGGCCCATGGTCGCAAATCAAAGAGCAAGCGATTTGAAGGATTCAAACAACATTTTCTGGTCGCAGAAGATAGCAAAGTGATACGGGAAGTGGTGGTGAAACCAGCGAATAAACCAGAGAATGAAGTGATACCTCTATTTTCAGAAGAGATGGAAAAAGGTCCAGGGCTGGAAAGTGTACGAATCGATCTGGGGTATGCGGGGCATGAAAAGATTCAACAGTGGGAGCAAGAGGGTGTGCAAGTTGTGGTGCGACCATGGTCGATTCAGCCGAAGGGTGGTTTGTTTGGGAAAGATAAATTCCCGATAGACTTTGAAAAAGAAACCATGGAGTGTCCAGCGGGGAAGGAGGTGCCGATAGTGCTAGGAAAAGTAGTGGAGTTTCCAGCTTCAAGCTGCGCCATTTGTGAGTTGCGCAAACTGTGTACATCAGCGAAAGAAGGTCGAGGGAGAGGGGTTAGGGTCAGAGAAGATGAAGAGATTCAGGTGGCTCGGAGAGAGGCGGTGAAAACGACGGAGGGACGGGGCGAACTACGAAAGCGTGTGGTGGTAGAGCATCGAATTTCACACGCAGTTCGTCAACAGGGAAGAAAAGCCCGGTATGTCGGAACTCGCAAGAATCAGTTTGATGGACGACGACATGCTGCAGTTCTTAATCTACAGATGGCCGCAAAGTATGATGAAGAATCTCAAGAGCTTAAAAAAGCAGCATAGCCGCCCATGGGGTGGTTGTTTAGTGTTCTAGCAGCAGAAGCTTCAGAGGGCTTTTTTGTTTCTTCGCCTCATCTCTCTTCCAATGACATACATATAAC
>JALTMC010000108.1 GCA_027005175.1 Myxococcales bacterium | reverse complement strand
TAGTTTGGATCGCTCGAAGTACGACACCAAAGGACGGGATGCCAGCGGAGGAGGTTCCTCCGAGCAGGCCTGAGGAGTTGGGGATATCAGGACCGCGCAGGCCCAAGGCAAGACCTGTAAGAGCAGATGGATCAAGGATGATGCTATTAAGTCCGCCCAGGCGTGTCCCAAACAAAGCAATTTCCGGACTATTTGCATCACCTCCGGTAACCGCCCCACCGTGAAAAGCCGCACCAACGTCACGTGATTTGTCGAGGCTAACTTCAAGAATGACAGTTTCAACAAAAATCTGTTTGCGGCGAACATCAAGCTTTCGGATCACGCGAATCAAGCTCTCATAGTCCCGTTGGTTGGATACGATAACCAGAGAGTTTGTGCTCTTGTCTGCAGTGATTCGAACTTCCCCTCGAAAAAGGTCTGTAGCTTTGGTAGGTGTTGGAGCACGTCCGCGTCGTATCCTTCGACGGCGAGCACCTCCTCCACGTGCAAGCTGAGATAAGGTCTGTGAGATCTCTTCCGCTTTGGCGTAACGAAGTCGGTGAACCCGGATCCGGCCACCATCTGTCAATGCGATATCTAGTTTCTTTATCAATCGAACAACATTGATATAAGCCTTATAGCTACTCACCAGGATGATGCGATTGGTACGTTCGTCGGCCAGGATTTTGGAGAGGCGGTGTGCTTCATCCACAGGCCGTCCGCGAAGACGTTGAGCACGTGCACGACTGAGATTCATGATCTGAAAGATAGAGCGCACACGTTGTACAATTTCAGCGGCCTGACCGCTTTCAATTTGAATCAAAAACATTCGGTCATGTTCTTCAGCTTCAGCAACATCAAGGGCACGAACAATACGCAACAATCGATAGATGTTCGAGGCATAATCAATGAGAATAATGATTCCACTTTGTTTGAATACAATCCGACGACCAACGGACGGGGAGAGTTGGTTGATGATATTGACCATCTTGTATACATCGACATATTTAATTCGCAGCAAGTAGGTCACCATTTCATCCCGCTTGGGGTGCCGAAACCGGCCACGAGTGTAGGTACGAATCGATTGTTGCGCTGCTGCCCGCGAGTAGATCAGCTTGCGAAATCGACCCATTTTAACGATGGAGATGCTACTAATCTCTAACGAAGACAGAAAAGCCCGGTAGATATTGCGTAAACGTATCTTGCGTTCGGAGAGGATCGTTATTTTCTGTCCTCTCACTCGATTGCTTAAGATAAAGTTGTAACAGGAGAGCTTCGCAATCCACTTCACAACATCGAGTAATTTCTTGCTTCGAAAGTTGGGCTGGTAGCGTTTGTTCCACTGAGGGCGACAGCGTTTTCTGCTGGCAACTGTCGTGTTTTGAGCCTGAGCGTTCGTGGAGAGGCATGTCGAACTGAGCAGCCCTAGCAAAAACACAAACAAACCCATGCGCTGGAGAAAGTGTTGGCTCAACATATTTGCTTTGTTCATCGTGACTTGATTTCCATTCCCATACTCGGGCAATCCTTATCCATCAGAAAGAGAACCAGGTATTCATGAGTTGAAACGACAAGAGAGTCAGCCGCTCGAAACTTCACTCGAACCATGGTATACATCCATTCAGATGGTTTTTCCAGCAAGAACTATACCTACAATTCATTGTTCCATACAATTTAGTTACTTACATAGGTGGGTCAAGCCTCGACCATTGTCGAATTGACAGGGATTGGGCTAGATACCCTGTGCAAAGAGACATTTTGTCAATCTGAGGAGAAAGAATGGCAGAGCTATTCCAAAAAATATTTGTGGCCAATCGCGGTGAGATCGCGTGTCGAATTATCCGGGCATGTCGTACGTTGGGAATACCGAGCGTTGCGGCGTACTCAGACTGTGATCGTCTGTCGCTCCATGTGCAGATGGCAGATGAGGCTGTTTATCTCGGGCCTTCACCAGGAGCAGAGAGCTACCTTCATTTTGAACGAATTCTGGCAGCGGCGAAGAGCAGTGGTTGTGACGCCCTTCATCCAGGCTATGGTTTCCTTGCAGAGAATGCGGAGTTTGTCGAGGCTTGTGAGAGTGCAGGGATTGCCTTTATCGGCCCACCGGCTTCTGTGATTCGGAAGATGGGCGACAAGGAAGAGACTCGCCGCACACTTCAAGCCTATGGAGTTCCGATTATTCCGGGCTTAGAAGACATCAATGGTCCCGATGAGGTCGTTAATTTTGGAAACGATGTGGGATGGCCCGTGTTGTTGAAGCCAGCTGCTGGTGGTGGTGGCAAGGGGATGGAGCTTGTGTACAAGGCTGATGAAGTAAAAGAGGCCTGGCACAAATCCCGCTCCGTTGCAGAAAAAAGCTTTGGTGATCCTCGTGTTTATGTGGAGAAATATATCGCTTCGGGTCGCCACATTGAGTTCCAATTTGTCGCAGACCAACATGGTAACGCAGTCCACCTCTTTGAGCGTGAATGCTCCATTCAGAGGTCGCACCAAAAGCTCGTAGAGGAAGCACCATCCACAGTATTGACGCCAGCACAACGTGCAGATATTGGCAAACGAGTGACAGACGCAGTCCGTCAGATCGGTTATGTGACAGCCGGAACCATGGAGTTTTTGTATAGCCAGGAAGGCAAACTATATGCGCTGGAAGTCAACACAAGGATCCAAGTGGAGCACACAGTCACAGAGTTAATCACAGGATACGATCTGATTCGTTTGATGATTGAAACCCGAGCGGGTCTCCCCTTGCCATTCAAACAGGACGATCTATCGTTTTCAGGGCATGCTTTGCAATGTCGCATCAACGCGGAAGATCCCAAGAAAGGCTTTGCTCCCTCAGCCAATCGCATCACACACTTTCAGCTCCCAAGTGGACCCTTTGTACGAGTTGATACAGGTGTTTATACCCACTGGAAGATCCCCGCCTACTATGACAGCTTGATCGCCAAGTTATGTGTCTGGGGGGAAACCCGTGATGTCGCCTTACAACATATGCGAGGCGCACTTGATGAGTTTAAGGTGGAAGGTATCAAAACAACACTACCCATGCATCAGCAAATCATGAAACATCCAGCGTATACCTCAGGGCAGTATGACACCACGTTTATCCCGAGCTATCACGACGAAGTAACAGGATATGAAGAAAAAGAAGCTGAGGTGATGAAGATCGCTCGGCTGCTCGCTGAAAGTACGGCTCTGGGCCGAAATAAGCATTGTTTTTAAACGTTGGATAGAGAGAGCGGATGACACAAGCAACGGAAATACAAGCACGGTTACAAGAGATTCGGACCAACAAGTCGATTTATCTGACGACCACAGGGCCTCGGGATACCGGTCAAAGCGACTATAAAAATCGCCATACCAAAGGAGACTTAATCAAGCTAGCTCCCTTGTACGAAAAAGCTGGGTATTTTTCAGTGGAGATGCATGGAGGGGCGAGATTTCACCAAAATATGCTCTCCAATATGATCAATCCATTTGAGGAAGCTGCGGCCTGGAAGGGTGCCCTTCAGGGAAGCCTGACTCAAACACTGGTTCGCTCCACCAATGTCTGGGGCTACCGAGCCTACCCACAGCAGGTGATCCGCGAAACAGTGAAGGCATTCCTGCCCTACATCGATGTCTGGCGATGCTTTGACTTTCTAAATCATGTCCCCAATATGACAGCCATCGCTGAAGAAGTGATGAAGGGCGGCAAGCTCTTTGAACCAGCCATATCCTTTACAACCAGTCCAGACCACACCAATGAATACTACCTAAAGATCGCACGTCAGATGGTGTCGTTGGCGGGTGGAACCCAAGAGATCATTCTCTGCATAAAAGACATGGCAGGTGTTGGCTCACCCGCACAAACAGCAACTGTTGTGGATACAATCCTACAAGAGTTTCCAGACCTGATCATTCAGCTTCACCGTCACAACACGGACGCTTTGGGGTTGATGTCATTGTTGGCTGCTGCAAAAGCAGGAGCCCGAATCCTCGATGTTACCGATGACGCCTTTGTTCGATTTTATGGTCAGCCTCCTGTGCGACCGATGATATCTCTGCTCAAAGAAAATGGGCTGGAGGTTGCAATCGATGCAGCTCCCGTTGATGAAGCATCTGATGTGGTACGCAGCTTTATCACCCTGTACAGGCCATTTGAGTCACCCTTTAAAGGGCCATCGTATGACGTACTGCGTCACCGAATGCCGGGAGGGGCATTTCCCAGTTCCTTTGAACAAGCTGAAAAAGGGGGGTTTCTCTCCTTAATGCCGTGGATCCTCAAAGGTATGAGCTGTGGAAACCAGATCATCAAATACTTTGATGTCACACCCGGTTCACAAATCACCTGGACGACGTGGGCCAGCATCATACAAAAGCGTGAACAAGAAGGTGGCGCCAAGGCCGTTAAAGCATTGCTTGCGATGCTCGAGAAATTCCTGGAACTTGAGCAGGACTTTGACGCGATGACACCACAAGAACAAGAGGATCTGTTGCGCCTATACGCCCCTGCTCCCGACGACTTGCGAAAGTTACTACTTGGCGAGTACGGCCCCCTACCCTTTGGCTGGCCCGCAGAATGGGTGTACCGATCGGCCTTTGGAGAAGAGAAAGGCCTGGCGGCCATCCAAAACCGAAACTCCGAAACGCCGCGCCCCCCCGAAGTCGATCTCACACAAGAGCGCACACAACTTGCAACAGAGCTAGGCCGCAACCCTACCGAACAAGAGCTAATACTCTTTCTCCAGCACCCTGCAGCGACCATTAAATTCCTCCACTTTCGAGACACCTATGGTGACACAACCATCCTACCAACCCAGAACTGGTTCTACGGTTTGAGCCTTGAAGACCCTGTGGTAGATTTTGAGATCGATGGGAAACCCCAGCAAGTGAAAGTCGTGTCGATTGCACCCGAGAATGATGAGGGGATGATCGTCGTACAACTCCTTGTCAATCAGGTGTTGAAGGAGTTTGCAGTAGAAACCCCCCATGCACACAGTCGTCAAAAGCTGATTCGCTATGCAGACCCAAGCAACCCCGGAGAAGTAGGCGCTCCGATGAGCGGAAACCTCTGGCGTTTGGGCTCTCCCACACACAAGCTCAGTGAAGGAATGCATGTGGAACATGACGATGAACTCGCCAACATCGAAGTCATGAAGACAGAGAATGCAGTCCGCGCTCCTCTCTCCGGCACCATTCACGCCATTCATGCCAAACTCGGTGATGCTCTTGTCGAAGGTCAACTGATCCTTGAACTCACACCCAATGAGTAACGCAAACAACCATCACCTCATGACCAATCCAAGCAACCATCACCTCATGAGCAAAGCAAGCAACCATCACCTCATGAGCAAAGCAAGCAACAATCACCTCATGAGCAAAGCAAGCAACAATCACCTCATGACCAATGCAAGCAACAATCACCTCATGACCAATCCAAGCAAACATTACCTGTATACACCGAGATACCGGCCTATGGTTTCTATACTTTATCCTTTCGATAAGCAATGCAAGCAACCATCGCCTGCATACGTCATAGAATTGACGCACTGAGGTGGGTACCGTATCTTCCAAAGGAATGGATATTTGTTTAAGTGAGGATGTTGGTCAAGGCATCCTAAAAATGGAGTTTCTGATGAGACAATATGTTGGACTGACAGTTGCTGTTATGGTGTGGCTCTCGTTTGTGGCCGAAGGACAAGCCTGGAGACGCCCCAAGAACACGACCCTCCGGTTGAAAAAGGCGGGCGTTGTACGCGTGGGCCGTCAACCCAAACAGATCGCTGTTTCTCCAGACCATACGATCGCTTATGTCACCAACTTCGGAGGCAAGAGCATCTCCGTTTTAAACGTACGAACCTTTCGCGTCATCAAAACGATGCACACGGGCGGTGCGCCGGTTGAGATAGCCTTCACACCCAATGGGAAATTTGTCTATATCACAAACTTCGACAAAGTCGTCAGAGGTGGTCCACGTGCAGGGATTTGGAAAATAGATACATCCAATCATAAGATCGTAGCAAAGATAGCCGGGCATCGGTATCCCAAAGGTGTGGTGGTCAGCCCTGATGGCAAGCTCGTCTACTTTTCAAGTTGGTGGTGGCCTCATGGACATATGGCTGTGGTCAGTGTCAAAACCAACAAGATCGTGCGCAAGTCTCGCGTATGGAATCGCCCTCGCGGCATGGCAATGTCACCCGATGGCAAGATCTTATACCTATGTAATTTTGGCGAATTCTACAACAAAAAAGACCGAAGCGATATGTCGTACCGAAAAGGGGCAGGGCTGGCCTTTATCGACACAAAAACACTGAAGCGTAAGCGTCTTGTTTATGGTGGCTATCTCACCCGCCACGTCTCTGTCAGCCCCGATGGAAAAACCATCTATGTCTCCTATTTGGGCTCCAGTACTCTCGTGGCGATGGATGCCCGTACAGGCCGTATCACCAAACGACGACGCGTGGGAGTGGGTCCGAAAACCATCGACTTGAGCAGTGACGGTCGCTATCTCTTTAGTGCCAACTACTACGGCCACTCCGTCTCTGTACTGGACACAAAAACCTTTCGTGAAATCGAGCGACTCCGTCTCCCAGACCGCCTCTCCGGCCTCGATGTCTCTCCAGACGACAAATACGTTTACGTCACAGGATGGGATACCAAACGCGCCTGGCGCCTCAAAATTATTCGCCACCCAAAATCTGCAGCCCGTCCTACCACAAAAAAGAAACGTATCACCGCGTTGTCGCAGACAGATGGTCGCCCAGGTAAAGGACGATAAGAAACAACCAATCCCCCAACTTAAATACATCAACTTAACTACATGACCTCCTCGCCCGAATCATTCATGTAATGGTAAGACTGCCGTAACAATGAGAGCACTCAGCCCACGTCACCAATGTGCTCTCAAGGCCAAATCCACACAGGAAGTGCATAACTGTTACCTTCTCCCACTTGACATCCTCCCCCACCCCATCCGCTTGATTCAGCCTACGGCTTCACCCCTACGGGGCTGCCTACGCAGTCGCGCTTCGATCTCGCTGTAGATTCTGGAAGGTGCTTTACCCGACTTCGGGTAAACAGAAGAAGGCTACAATTCGCCAGAAACCAACAAATCCTGCAACAAAGTGAGTTCTTTTGGGTTCATATCCTGAACAGCATCTTTTCACACAACAGAGAGCTGCCACTAAGGTACTGTTGTCACAAAAGAAGCATACAGGTGACCACTCCAGACGGTCTGTCTTGATTCTAGTGAATTTGTTTGTTAAACTGCAACAGTGCGAAGAAGATGTTATAGGCCTTTGATTTCCAGGGAAGAATTTAATAATCAGCCTAAGGATGTAGGATGAGATTTCGAACCGTGTTTGTCTGTGCATGGATGGTATTGTTGCCATCCTCTGTTTTTGCTTATGGTGAAGTGGTGGAAGACTACCCTGCCTATGAAGAGATGTACCAACTTGTTTGGACCAACCGAGCCCGGCAAGATCCAGCCAAGGCCAAAAAGGATTATCACAATCCAAAAGCACCAAAGAACAAGACCTGGGAAAGCAAAAGCTATGCTCCTTGCAAACCCATGATGTACCATCGTCTTGTATCAAAAGCTGCACGTGCACACAGCAAAGATATGGCAACCCAAGGATACTTCAGCCACACAGGGAAAGATGGCTCCAGCCCTGGGGACCGAATCAAACGATTTTTTACAGGGGCTCGTGGGTGGGG
>JALTMC010000107.1 GCA_027005175.1 Myxococcales bacterium | reverse complement strand
GTTCTATTATTGTTGTCGGTGGCAGTCTCTACAAAGATGGCGACACCTCCTGGACCGTAGCCCTCAAAGGTCGGCTCCACCATGTCATTGCCATCCCCCCCCATACCTTTGTTGATCGCACGCTCGATATTGTCCTTCGGCATGCTCGCACCTTTTGCGTTTTGAATCGCTGTCCGAAGCCGAGGGTTGGCGTCGGGGTCATTGCCACCAACTCTCACGGCAACAGTGATCTCTTTGACAAGCTTACTAAAGATCTTACCGCGTTTGGCATCCACTGCACCTTTTCGGTGTTGAATGTTCTTCCATTTACTATGTCCAGCCATCTAAGCCTCCCGAATCATGCTTGCCTTTGGTCTTGTCCTTATGTCATACAAGATCCGCAACATGATTGTGGTACTGATCCAAAGATATGCTTCTGTCCCCTGGGAAATCAGATGCATCAAAACGATATCATCTGCATCCACACTTTGGCAGCACGAGCCGTCAAAGCCAGAAGACATATACAATGAATGATATTACAACAAAAAAAGGGATACCCCTTGTGGATGCCTTAATATCACGGGTTTCCTCTCACGACAACCCACCGTATCTGCTGCGACCTGTATTGGTAGGAACAACGAACCTAGTTTTGTCGGCCAAAGAGATTCAGGTCCATCTTCATCTTTACCTCTGGATTGAGGATACGATAACGCCCATCTTCATGAATCGTGACCTCTCCCAGATCGATCTGGGCAACACCATCGTGCAGTTCACCGCTCACAACAGCTCCCTTGCTGCTATGCTTAAACTTCTGCTGCCCAAGGTTCGCATAAACCTTGCCACTCATCGTCGCAAGAGCACCGCTTTGGTCGCGCCCGAGCTGGGAAGAGAGTTGCAATTTGCTTCCTGGATCAAACCGAAGTTCCTGCCCGTCAGGCAGCGTGATTTGCCCGGCGTCGAGGCTGGCATCAATCTGCATATCACCTTGTACCACAGGCTTTCCCTGCGTCGTATCAAGCTGGGTCAATTGAATGTTTGCCCGGCTGTTTCGGCCCAGATCCAAATCAGTGAAGGAGTCCAACGCCAGACGACCATCCTCGATTTTTGCGTCAGCGCGGAAGTTGCCATCCAAAAGCAGACCTGATTTCGAATCAAAACTCAATGTCCCTGCACCGATGAGACTGCCATCCAAGCCCTTCAATGAAGAGCCTTTTGCTTCAAGATTAAAATTCGCAACATAGGCGTCCAACTCATCGATTTGGACTTGAGCCTGTAGTTGACCATCTTCCCCAACCTTGAGATTTCCGCGACTCTTGGCAGAGACAATATCAACCGCTCCCATTGATCCATCAGCGTTCTTCATCGGTAGAGATGTGTTGCTAATTTCACCTTCAAACGAACCCACAGTCAACGTTGTCTTGGACGCATCTTCGACACGTTTGATCTCGCCGCTGGCATCGCGTTCAAAACGATGCGACATGACCAGCTCCAGATCTTTCACAGAGCCATCACGCAGCTCGACCTTCTTGCCACCCGACGGGGCAACTTGTAACAGATCCACCTTGGCTTCTGGAACTCGAAAAGAGACATCCACGGTTGATGCTTTGTCCAACGTACCTTGGGTAGAGAGACCCGTCTGGATCGAAGCATCAAAAGACACCTTCCCCTGCCCCAAATCCATCACCGCTCCCCCCACGTCCACATAAGCATCTTTTGCATCAACCGAACCCGACACCGTTAACGCACGCGACGTTCCATTGAGATCAATGCGATTGTTCTCTCCCAATTCGATATAGTCGTTATCTCCGATGTTCAGACGGCCTGAAGCCAAAGTCACACCTTCGGCCTTGAGACTGATATCACCAATATCCACAAACTGCCTTCCTTTGGCCAAACTTGCATCCAAGCCCACAGATCCGGATGTTGTCGTAGTTTTGGAAGACTTGGGAGCCAGGGACTTGGTTAACTCGGACATCCGAGAGGGAAGACGTTCTGAATCCGTGACCCAATCTGTAATATTAATGCTTCCACCCAGCACTCCCACCCTGATCTGACCGTCGGAGGTTAACCGTGGATGAACATCAACCAAGCCAGCAGCACTGGGATCTTTGTTAAATTTAAAGGAGCTTTTGGCAAAGTTAATAGTGCCATTCTCCACCACAAGTTTGGCTTGCAGCCGGGTGTCTGGCTGCAAGTCCAAGGCCTTCACACCTAAGACCTTTGTGGAGTTCTCGATGCCTTCCTCATTGAGAGGAACCTCCATCTCCACGGTTCCATTCTGAATTCGACCCGCAAGCTCGATGGGGTTAAAGGAGAGTGGTTTGTTCACGATAGGTTTGACAGCAACACTCGGAGCAACCACTTCAGCAGCCGGAGAGTGAGCCACACCAGTTGTTGCAACAGGAGCACTTGCCGCGACAGTACCTGGTATTTTAAGAACCTGCCCGACTCGTATCTGATTGGGATTGGAGAGATTGTTCAGTTCCGAGAACTCACCTACTGTGGACTGATGCTCTCTCGCAATTCGAGAAAGGACATCACCTGATTTTACAGTGTAAGTCTTTGCTTTACCAGCCGATGCCAACCCTGGAACCTGAATACGACCAGAGATTTCACGGACACTCGCTTCCAACTCCACACCCGCACGCTGAACCCTGAGTTTCCCATCACCATTAAGTGATGCATCCTTGAGATCGAGAGAGATCTTTCCCTCTGCACCTTTAACCGATGTGATACCAGCCCTCCGCAGCATCCCTTGTTCAAGTTGGATATCCGAATCAACGGAAAGCTTGAGATCTCCCTTAAAGCGAGGAAGGGTCTCACCTTCACGTTTGTCGATACTCTTGAGGTCCAAGTCGATGGAGGCATCATCCAAACTGATCTGTCCTGCACCTCCCAGCTTGAGATAACCAGACTCCAGCCGACCTTTCAGCTTGCCATTGGCTTCCATCTGCGTCTCTTTCATCGACGCTCCAATGGTCGATGATGCCAAGGCGAAATCAGCCTGAGTCCCAGCAGCGATCGTCAACTCTCCCATATCACCAAGAGAAACTTTGCTGCGATCCAAGACCGTCTTCGTTCGCCCAGAACCCTCGGTCACTTCGAAATTTGCCGTCAGTTTTCCACGTTCAAACGAAACGTTGCCGGCCGCTGTTGTCCTCTCAAAAGAAGTCGAACCTGTGACACCCATACCCTCGTAATCGATATCCCCCTCAATGGTTCCTTCAAAGCGCTTCACCCCTCCATCATGAGTAAAGGTGCCGTCCGTCTTTTTCGTACGGGTAAGCTCAAAACCATCAACACGAGCATCCTCCAACTTCACAGTCTTTCCGGAGCTATCTGTGAGAGAAAGCTTGTACACATCGCCGCTTAAGTTGTCGATTTTAACATCACCCAACTCAACACCGGCCTCTGTTAAGCTGGACCTTGCATCCAAACCGAACTGAACATTACCACCTTCCAACAACCGCCCACCATCGTCATAACGGATGGTTTCGGCGGAGAATTCGCCCTTCGTCTGAAGAAAAGGAATGGTTGTCTTGCCTTGACTATCCACTTGCACCTGAACCGCAATGCTGCCGTCGCGAACCTGACCATTACGTAGGTCCACCCCTCCTCCGGTATCATTCATCGAGTGACTGATTCGATTGACGTCGAGATTCAGCTTGTCTAGTGACAGACCTGCACGAAGCCCATCCCCTCCATAAAAAGCTGTGGCCTTCAGATCCACATCTCCTTTTCCAAGATTAACTGCTGTGTCGCCCGCTTTGAGAGCAACGTTGTTAATACCAACACGCCCTGATACAGACACACGACTTAAATTACCTTCCACATCGATCTTGGTGTTGGGCTGAAAGTTAATGTTATTTCCTTCACCCAACGACAAAGCCCTATCAGGTCGTAACGACACACCTTTGCCCGTAAAACGCAATCGAGAAAAGCGCTGCGAAGAACCACTCTCCGAAGCTTCGGACGACTTTTCAGCATTCTTTGCCCCACCGTAATGTCTGTCCACAGCCTGTGCAAACTTCTCCATACTGCGTGGAATACGTTTGTCTCCAATGGCCGCTTTGGTGATATTAATATCGGGGCCCGTCATATCTAAGTGGAGCTCTCCTTTGTCATCAAGATAAGCACCGCGAACAGAGAGAATTCCCACAGCAGACACACCGTCGATGGAAACGCGGGACTTCTTGAAGTCGATCTGACCATCCTTGATCGCCAAACGCACCTTCGCGTTGGCCCCATCCCGAACATTCACCAGAGGATGTTTGAGCAATGACTTATCGATGGGTAATTCAATATTGATATCGCCTGTGTGGAGATTGCCTAGCATCGCCATCGGGTCAAGCTGCACAGACGGCTTCGAGGTAGCACCAACTTGTTGCGCTCCCATCACTGTTGTGGCTCGACCACCACTCCCAACCGTTGCACCGAAATTTGTTGGAAGAACTGTGTCGTTGCCCGCTCGTGAATACATATCGGCACGAGACAAACCCGTTCGAGGGACCGAATTCGTCGTGGGCTGCTCTCTCGTCGCGTCAGAGCGAACCCCGGGTGAAGAGGGAGGAAGCATAGGATTAGAACCACCGGGAATACGAGACATTCTTTCTTCTCCAACCAACCAGATCTTGTTCATTTTATGAGTTGCATCGCAAGCAAGCACACAACATCCGAGACATTATCGTCATTCCGAGACAAAAGTTGCGTCGATTATAACACAGTGCAGCAAATGACAGTAAAGCTGCACCTTCTTCCTCAGAATTGGGGTTTTAGCCTCACTCTGAACCTGTGTCAAACAGTGGAACACAAACTCTGATTCGAGGATAGAGTGTTGAGGATATCAGACCCAAAGTGTTTCCATCTTGCTCCAAGTCATTTTGTGGGACAGGGAGTCCCAAGCTTGGAAGGTGCAGGAACAACGGCGACACCCGTCTCGACAAAGGTTTTGAGAAAGCAACTGTACTGATGGATCACTTCATCCAACTGAAAAGCAACATAGTGCCCACTCTTACTGATCGTATCAGGTACATATTGTGCGACAACCCCGGTGAATTTTTTTCCACCTTCGGACGTCCGATTGAGCTTGATAGGATACTTCGCGAATCCATCCCGGCCCATCACTTTGAGCCGCTTTTGTAACTCAGGCCATATTTCCTTACCAGCTTGTTGATTACCGTATGCCAGGGCAAGCACGTCAAGAACCGCCTCCTTAAAATAAGAATCACTCTGGCCAACAGGTTGGAAGATATGACGAGGTTCATGGCCGGGAAGAGGACGCCGCGCTAGATGTGGGATATAAACCAGCGGCTCGGAGCCTTCAATCGCCGTCTGAAACATATGCATCGCAGGATGAACATAGGTGAGAACCTCCCGACTTTGCATCAGGGAACGAACCAGCGGTTCTTTGAGTAAAGAGACATTGCTATGAAAGACAAAGAAGCTCCAAAAACCTCCTGCCCCCGTAGGAAGAACAGCACGAAAACGAGGCTCCACCGCTCCGATCATATTGGTGTACATCGCCCCCATGGATTGCCCCATAAGAGTCAGTCGTTTGTTGGAGAAACGGTAGTGAGTTTCGCCTTTCGGTAAGGTCGCTCCTTTGCAGGAAGCCAAGACTTTGGGATCAATGCGCAGACGAAGCATAGCATCCAACAAGATACGTGCTTCAATCACACCCTGTCGAAACAGATCACGAAACGCTGCCAGGTTTTGAATATTAATATACGCGATAGCACTCGCGCCTTTCACACGCTCCGGATTTACTGGCATCGCCGTGGTGACAGTGCCCACTCCAAAGGCAGCCACCACATGAGCAGGACCTTCTCCTTTTTTGTTCGGACCGCCGGGAGCCGTTTGTTTTCCGCGATCGACACCTTGCGAACTCAATCCACCGGAGCCATGCACATACATCATTAAGGGATATCCATCCGCAGGCATCGGCTTCTTGGGAATCGTGATCACCACAGGCAACTCTTTCTCACGTTGCTTGATAGGTACGCCGTCCTTGTCAAAAACAAACAGCCCCTCTTTGTTGAAGGGTGGTATACCTTTTTGAAACTGGGGCTGTACGATCTTGCCCAACAACTCACAAAAGCGGGGGTGGTCTCCATCGTCTGGATCAAGCTTAAGATCCGTAATCTCTGGCTTGTATTTTTTCTTCAAAGCCAACGAGATTTTCTCCATCTCCGCAACCGTTTCACCTGTAGTAAATACAGTTGCCGCAGCAACACCCTTGGACTCCACGCCGATCTTCTCAAGCGTCTTCCAAAGAGGTTGGTAAAGAGTTTGAAGCTTTTGTCCCATCGAACCCTGAGGAGTCTCACCCATTTTAAGCTGATTTAACACGAGCGGTATTCCCAACAGTTTTCCGTTGGCATCCTGGTAGGATTGCATCACCACAAAGGCATACTTTCGCTTGGGCTCAAGCACAACACCAGGATATACAGAGACAGCCAGCGTATTCTTCACCACATAAGTACCTGGTAGCAACTGGACCGCAACCACCGGATACAAGGTACCCCATTTCTTGGATGATTGATCGATATCGATCAACATGACAGACGCATCTTTGGAACCTGCGATGACCTTATTCAAATCACCTTTTGTGACAGCTTCGGAGAAACGAAAATAAGCAACGGGAGTGACGGGAAATCCTTTGCGTTTTCCCACAATATTAACAATACTCTTGATCTGAACATTCTCTTCAGGATTGGGGAAGCCTGTAGAGTCAGGGCCACCCTCTGCATTCAAACGCACATCCGAAGGATAGGGAAAGTCAAAGAAAGTCTTCTCTGTTTTCCAGTTGCCCTCTGTGTTCATCACAACCTGTGTACCTGCGATTTCCTTTGCCTGTGATGTGGAGTCTTTCGACGCTTCACTGGAAGCGGCCTCTTTCTTTTCACCGGCATCATCGGATGTTTCGGTTCTACCATCCGGTGAGCCAGCCTTCGGCCCACATGCTGTTATCCCTACCGAAACAGACCAAAGCATGACAAACAAACAAAGTCCCAAAACGATCACAGATTTGGCTTGCGAAGCGACAACCTTATTCCATACATACATCAAGAAACTCCAAAAACGAGAGAGCGGAGGAAAAAGGAGAGACTTTGAAAGATACCCAGGACCTCTCACTTCAGACCCAGGACTCTCCCATAGTAATGAGAGCTTGAGGATAACCGAGTCCTTGAAAAAAACCAACTTTACTCTTAAAAACCAACTTTACTCTTAGAGGAGGGAGGAACGTTGACTCGTTGCAAATTGTAACTGTAACTAACGAAGCCTCCACCACCACAGACCGAGAAGACCCGAAACTGCAATGAGACCAAGAACCAAAAGCAAGAGAGTCAGAGAGGTTCGAGGAGGTGTTTTTTGGATATTTTTCCTTTCCGCATGACGATGGGCAGCCGAGAAAGCGACCATGGCAAAAAAGTATTGAAAGAAGCCGTAGAGAAAGAAAGAAAGAGACAGCAACACAAAGGCCATACGCACACGAGAGTCTGTCCCCTCACTAGCCATCCAGCCTGCACCCAGGCAGAGAGCACCAAACAACCCAGCTAGCATAGTCCAGCCCCAGCGCCGCCAAGAACGAAACCAGGACTGTGTTTTGGAACGAGAGATATCCATCGAGGTCTCCAAGGAAAGATGTTGACCCAAGAAACAATGATTTAACAAAAACAACCACCCAATCGAATCCGTACAC
>JALTMC010000106.1 GCA_027005175.1 Myxococcales bacterium | reverse complement strand
GTGCTCACTCTTCATGTTGAGGAAGGAGAGTATGTTGCAGAGGGCCAGCCTTTGTTGGTGATGGAAGCGATGAAAATGGAAAATGTGCTCTGCGCCTCTCAAGCAGGTAAGGTCCACTCCATCCCCTTTGCTCCTGGTGACACTGTGCGCAAAGGAGAGAGGCTGCTCTCCATCGACACAACCCCCAGTGAGATCAAACCCACAAACATCCTCAAGAGGAACGGCAAGCCCGCCCGATGAACAAAGAAAAAAGTCCTCCCCGCAAACGAAGTGTCGCACGCGCTCGGCTAGAGCGACTCCTCGATCCAGGAACCTTTGAAGAGATCGGGTCGCAAGTTCTTCATCGCAGCACCGACTTTGGCCTGGAGAAGAAGCGACTTCCTGGCGATGGTGTGATCACAGGAATGGGTCAGATCGAGGGTCGGCCTGTCTTTGTATTTGCCCAAGACAGAACCGTGTTGGGAGGTTCTCTGGGACAAGCTCATGCAGCAAAGATCACCAAGATCTATGACCTCGCTCTCGACAGCCGGGTTCCCGTTATTGGGATCAATGACTCGGGTGGTGCCCGAATTCAAGAAGGTGTCGATAGCCTCGGTGGCTACGGAGAACTGTTTCGTCGAAATGTGGCTGCCAGTGGAGTCATCCCACAGATCTCACTGATCTTCGGACCCTGTGCGGGAGGAGCCGTTTACTCTCCTGCACTCACCGACTTTGTGGGGATGGTCGCGGATCAGTCCTTTATGTTTTTGACAGGCCCGCGTGTCGTAAAAACAGTGACATTTGAAGAAATAACAACCGAAGATCTGGGCGGCGCGAATGTTCATGCCAATACATCGGGAGTAGCCCATCTCCTCTTTCAAAATGAGACAGAAGCACTGGAACAAACACGTCGTTTGCTGTCGTACCTTCCCAGCCACTGTGATGAGGCTCCCCCCTACCAACCTCCAACCGATCCGATGGACCGGCTGCCCCAAGAGTTGGAGACGATGGTTCCCGAGAATCCCAAGGAGTCGTATGACATCCGAAACATCATTCAAACGGTTATGGATCAGGGCTCTTTCTTTGAGACACACGCTATGTGGGCGCCCAATGTTGTTGTAGGACTCGCCCGCCTAGGGGGTCACCCTGTGGGTGTTGTCGCCAATCAACCTCTGAGCATGGCTGGGGTTCTCGACAGCAACGCCAGCCGCAAAGCAGCCCGCTTAATACGGACATGCAATGCTTTTCGCATTCCCATTGTCAGCTTTGTGGATGTCCCAGGCTTCTTGCCTGGCTCCGATCAGGAATACAATGGTGTCATCAACCACGGTGCCAAGT
Source organism: Myxococcales bacterium (assembly GCA_027005175.1). GTDB lineage: Bacteria > Myxococcota_C > UBA6777 > UBA6777 > UBA6777 > M3003. The sequence continues at coordinate 534 of JALTMC010000106.1, read as the reverse complement.
TGCTGTATGCCTATTGTGAAGCAACGGTCCCAAAGCTGAGCGTGATCTTACGCAAAGCCTATGGTGGCGCTTATCTTGTCATGAGCAGCAAACATATTGGGGGCGACATCAATCTGGCGTGGCCCGCAGCAGAGATCGCTGTCATGGGAGCCAAAGGTGCCGTTGAGATCCTTTATGCCAGAGAGCTGCGAGGTCACGACGACCCACAAGCACGTCGTGCCGAATTGGAAGACGAATACAAACAGGAGTTTCTATCCCCTGCCCGCGCAGCCCAACGTGGCTATATCGATGAAGTCATCGCACCTTGTGAAACAAGACGCAAGCTATTCCGCTACCTCGAAGCCATCCGCACCAAACAAACCAACCCCATACCCCGCCACAACGGTAACATTCCTCTGTAAACTTGAAATCAAGATACGCCACTCAAAGACCCAACGAGAAATCAGGATACGCCACTCAAAGACCCAACGAGAACACAGGAGATCACTCTTGGGTCTCCGCATTGTTGCGCAACCTTTTGACAAAGAAGATGGC
>JALTMC010000105.1:2022-7695 GCA_027005175.1 Myxococcales bacterium | reverse complement strand
AATTAAAATGACTGCGCTGTAGTGCAGTGTGGTCCAAAAGGTATCCTGAAGGTCTTGTAAAAGGATTCTCGACTCTTGCTCGTACGTTGAAAAGAGCTGGTTGTACAGATGATATGTTTGCCACAGTTCCTCTTGTGTCTTCTCCGATGCGGCTGTCTGGTAAGAAGCCTCAAGTCGTTCCAACGTTGCGTGTTTTTCTTCGAGTTCTCGGTAGCGATGTCGATGCTGCTTTTGGTTTTTCTTGAGCTGCACATAGGATTGGGCTATCGGATATGGATACGCGATACGAACCAGTGCTCCCAAGGCTGTACACCGTTGCTGCTGAGACAACGATTGATCCTGACAATACCGAAGCAGATGTTCCTGGATTAATGCAAAGCCCGCCTGTGGGTGTCCGCTTGCTCGGGTGCCCAAACCGAAACACTCTTGGATCACTGTGAGCCAATCTTTGTTCTCACTCGCTTTGCTTTGCAACTCCTCTACAGACTGTTTGACTCCGATGGTCCCCAAAGCTTGAATCAATGCGTGAGTCTCATCTACTCTCTCCACTTCAAGCCACTTTTGAAAAGGATCTGGAAACTCCATCTTGTCCAACTCTTGAATGGTTTCCTGCATGACAGGGATACTCTCTTGCGTACCCTCATGGCCCTTCTCTTTTGAACCTCCAGCAGAAAGCTTGGATGGCACCGCTTCTACAGGAGCCTCCTTGTTTCTCGCTTGGGGCGATCCTTTGTTGAGGGACAAAGCAGCCTGTTTGGATGATTGAAGTGGGGCTTCTATACTGGCGGAGTCGGATGGCTCCCTTTGCTCGATGGCTTGGGGGCTACTCGGTGTCGTTTCTAAGGTCGCATCTGCCTTTGGTTGGGGGAAGTCCTGGGAAGTATCTGCCTTTGGTTGGGTTGAGTCCAGGGAAGCATCTGTCTTTGGTTGGGTTGAGTCCAGGGAAGCATCTGTCTTTGGTTGGGTTGAGGTGGAGGAGAGCTGTGCCCCCAGTTGTAGGCTGACCCTTTCCCAGATCTCGGGATTGTAGTAGGCGACAGGTCGTGTGAAGGTTGCAATTTTCGCGATGGCTTGTGATGCTGCGAGTCGGATGGGTTGTTCTTTGGATTGGACGAGATCTCCCAGTACAAGGAGAGCGCGGTCACGAAGAGTCCAAACCTGTTCACTGGTGAGAGACTCTGTTTCTGTATCACTCAACAGCACCGTGGCTTGCCCCGACTCGATCGCCCGTCCTATTAAGGTTGCCATCTCGTTGATGATTCGAGCACGTATTTCGGTCTCGGGAGGGTGAAAGTAAAACCTTGCGATATCGCGTAATATTGGGATATTCCCGTGGTAATATAGCTTCCCTCGGATGGTGCTGCTGTGGGCAGGGCTGACCAAGTCAACAAAAGCCTCTAAGACCCAGGCTCGATCTTGCATTTCTCCCAGGAGGGAGATCTGTTCTTCCCGAACAAGCCGACTCCAGGGGGGTTCGCTGGGCTGCTCTGTTGGTTCCATCCCAGGGATGAGTCGGGGGAGGAGTTGGCTTCGCAGCCATTTCATCCCGTAAATCAGACCTCCTAAGGGGTCGAGAAAGCCGTGCTTCCCTTGGATGCCTCGGAGTATAAATCCAGACCATGCGCGTGGGAAGCTATCAAGTGTTCTGAGTAGGACTTGTCTCTGTTCTTTCAGTCGGGCTCCAGCTCCAGCGACTCCCTCGATCTCTCCGATCCGATGGACTCGAATTCCCAGCGTCGCTTCCATCAGCAAGAGAAAGATCAGCAACAGGCGTTTTGCATAAAAGAAAACCAGAAAACCACGGATAAGACTTGCTGTCAGGCTATAGCCACGCCCCAGCTCTCGATAGATGATTTCCCGTTCTTTGCTGTCTTTTTTTAGGCTGGTTTTAAACCGGGCTCGCATTCGAACAGAAACTGTGAATGACAACCAGTTGCGTAGGGTGGGAGCAACATAAGGGTCGCTTTTTGCGGTGAACGCAGAATGTGTTTTTTGATAGCTTGCATGAAATAAAAATGCTTCCGCAACAAGCAACCCCGGTAAGAGCAAGAACAGGTAGGTGGAGGAGGGGAGCAGTCGGTTTGCGCGTCGTAGCCATGGAGCAGGCGGGCCAATGGCCAGAGCTTTGGCTCGCTGCAGTCGGTCGCGCTCCAGGATAAAGTTATAAAATACAACCAGCAACACAAGTGGAAGAAACACGGCGAGAGATGCAAAGAGTGCTCGGGGGATAAACAGGTTGGTCAGACATAGGAGAAGAAATAGGTTGTCCCAGCCTGTTTGTTTGAGGCGCTCTCCCAGTTTGTATTGTCGGCGTCGTAAGAAGTGAAAGAGTAAGCTTGCGAGAGCTGATACAGCCCACACGGACAGGGCGATGAGCCAGGAATGGGTGAGGTGACGCAAGGCTGCGAGAAAGAAACCCAGCGGTAGGAGACTCCACCATCTGTCCCAATCTACGGTGGAATCATCAAGTTGCCGACTGAACCAATAGAGGCCCAAGGCGAACAGAGGAAAGACGAGAAGGGCAAGGTAGTGAGAGAGGGTAGGGTAGATCGGTATCTCGCCCCAACCCAAGATATAGGCACTACCCAGAAAACCAAATACCATCAAAAAACGCGAGAGCATTCGTGCTGCTGAGTTGGAGAGGCGTTGTCTCAGCAATTGCAGCCAGCGGTCGAGGGTGTCGGTGGTGGAGCTTTCTCCTTCAGGCGAAGGAGAAAGCAACTTGGTTTCCTGAGTTTGTGTCATGCAAAAGCATCCCTGTGGCTTGGGCTATTCGGAGCCAAATGCTCGATAGAATCCGAATAACATTCCACCAAACAAGAGACCGCCAGCGACCAAGAAGACAAGCAAACCGGAAAGTGGCATGCCTGCGAACTTTACACCAATCGAGGTGGATGACACTGTTTTGTATTTGGCTTTCCCTTCTTTGTCTTTGCCGTTGGGCAATTGAGCTGCCAACTTCACAATGCCAGGAGAGGAAGGCTTCCACTTCAACAACCCTCCTGTATCTGTCATCCCTTTTACGAGTTCTTCTCGCTTGAGCTTACTGTTGGGATAGTAGGTCGCAATCAATCGGGCACCCTGGATCGGTAGCTTTTTCTTGTTGGTGATCTTGACTGTGGTTTCTTTTCCCACCGTTGGATTTTTTTCTGTGAAGGAGAAGCCTGCCCAAGCTGGTGTTGCTGCGAACCATCCAAGAAACAGTACACTCACTATCTGTCGTTTCATGATCTTTGTTTCCTTATGCTTCTTCACGGGATGCACCGGATATCGAGGTTAGGATAAATGCACCACCAAAGGTGACACCTGCCCACAGAGCTGCACTGAACCAGGGCATCCAACGAAAGGAGCCCAGGGGATATTTGCTTCCGTACAAACCACCCTGGATGGCTCCCCAAAGAGTGAGACAAACAGGGATGAGCAGAATGATGGGAATAATATATCGAATCAGAACATCAAACCAAGCACCGATTTTAATGCGTGAGTTTTCGTTGAGTGCTTCTCGTAATTTATGAGCAGGCATCACCCAGCCAATAATCAAACACTCCACAATACCTACGAGAAGGAGGCCGTATTTGCTTGCATAATGGTCTAGGAAATCAACGAATGTGAGGCCCATCGTTCCGGTCGTAGCGAGTTTTTTGTCAACAATGACAGGGAGCGCACAAGCGAAGCTTCCCAAGATACCGATGAGCGCAACACCGAGTATGACTTTGCTGCGAGACCATTGAAATTTGTCGATGATGGCGGCAGCGAAGGCTTCGATCAGTGAGATACTGCTAGACAATCCGGCAACCAAGAGGAGAGTGAAGAACATCACACCCATGGTTTGCTGCATCCCTGAGAGCTTTGCGATACCTTTGGGGACAACAAAGAACATCATGGAGAGGGTGCTAGCCTTTGGGGTCAATGCAAAGGCAAAGAGTAAGGTGAAGATGGCAAGACCTGAGATCATCTCGAAGCTACAATTCATAGTGGAGACAATTAATGCATTGGTGTTGTGGTCCGATTCCTTCGGCAAATAACTGGCATAAGCAGTCATGACACCAAAGCCAAGAGAGAGGGTAAAGAAGATCTGACTGAAGGCGCCATTCCACACATCGGCAGAGCCAAGGGCTGCGAAGTTGGGTGTAAACAACAAGTAGATTCCGTGTATTCCGTTGGGCTGACTGATGCCAATAAGCACAAGAATCAACATAAAGATCCACATCAAAGGCATCATCAGCTTGACACCTTTCTCAATAGAGCGAGCACCTTTGAAGACCAAGATCAGGTTGAGGGCCCAAACGATGCCCACAAAGAGGATATTATTCCAACTGGAGATCAGGCTAAAGAAGGAGCCTACGGGGTTGGGCAAGGATGTCATGGCGAAGCCTTTGAGTGGAACGGAGGCTGTCCACAAACTTCCCACCAGGGCTTTCCACCACATACCGAGTACCCATCCGAGAATGGCCACATAAAACATGGTAATGATCAGGGCGTTGAGAAGAGCCCACCAGCCAGCGATCTCTCCCCACTTCCCGCCGATATTCTTCAAGGCTTGGGGGAAGGCTCGTTGTTGGGTTTGGCCCAGGCCAAACTCCAGCCACATGACGGGTAGGCCGACTACGATGAGAGCCAGCAAATAGGGCAGATAGAAGGCTCCCGCTCCAAACTTATAGGCGTTGGCGCTGAAGACAACGATGTTGCCCAGTCCGATGGCTGAACCCGATGCTGCCAGCAAAAATCCCATCTTGGAGCGCCATTGTTGCCGCTGGTGATCCATGCTTTCTCCTTGTGTCTCAAATCATCTCACAGTGTTCTATCTATATTTGGGTGGCTGAGAGTATCGGGGGAACTCTTTGATGTCAAGAATGGCTTGACAATGCGCCCCTTTTCACCGACGATGCATCCCTGTTCTACCCCTGATTCACACGACGTAACTGGAAAACTCTACCATAAGGAGCAACTCATGGGAGTGCATCTCGCTGCGACCTTCTTTGACAAATTTAACGATATAATGGGAGCTATCAATGGCTTCCTTTGGGCCGATTGGGTGATGTACACCGTTTTGATCGTCGGTGTTCTCTTTACCGTTTGGAGCGGATTTTGTCAGTTCCGCGCCATGACGCATGGCGTCGCTGTTGTTCAAGGAAAATATGATCACGATGGTGACCCCGGCGCGATCAGTCACTTTCAAGCTCTCTCTGCTGCTCTTTCTGCGACGGTGGGCCTGGGCAATATCGGTGGCGTCGCTCTTGCGATCGCCCTCGGTGGCCCCGGTGCGGTGTTCTGGATGTGGATTGTTGGGATTGTCGGGATGGCCCTCAAAACCACAGAGTGTACACTTGCTATGTTGTATCGAAATACCGATGACCCCGAGAATCCGCATGGTGGACCCATGTGGGTTGCGAAAGAAGCCTTCGCCGAATGGGGCGGATTCTGGGTTACTGTGGGGAAATGGGTTGGTGGGATCTTCTGTATTACCCTGATTATCTCCGCGATCACGGGCGGTAATATGTTCCAGTCTTGGAACGTGGCAGACATTACATATAGCTACTTTGCGATCCCGAAAGTGGCAACAGGTATCCTCCTCTCTGTTCTTGTGGGTCTCGTTATTATCGGTGGCATCAAAAGAATCGGAAATGTCGCTGGAAGCCTTGTTCCTGCGATGTGTGCCATCTACTTGTTCGC
>JALTMC010000105.1:0-2012 GCA_027005175.1 Myxococcales bacterium | reverse complement strand
ATCTTCAAAATGGGCGTTATCCCCGAGATGCTTCGCCTGATTGTCTCTTCTGCATTCTCTCCCATGGAAGCACAAGGCGCATTCATCGGTGGCACCGCAGGCTATGCTTTTCTTTGGGGAATGAAGCGTGCGTTGTTTTCCAACGAAGCAGGCCAAGGCTCTGCTCCCATTGCTCATGCCGCTGCCAAAACCAATGAGCCCGTTCGTGAAGCGATTGTGGCCGGTCTGGGACCCTTTATCGATACCATCGTCGTTTGTACTTTGACTGCGATGGTGATCTTGTGCAGTGGTGTATGGAATCGCCAGGGTGACTTTAAACTTGCATCTCTTCCCACAGTCCAACAGGCTTCCCCAACTAAAGGAACTGCAAAAGACGCAGCCACTACGTGGAAATTCTCGACGTCTGACCTACCCGAAGGAGCGAAGGTTCAGGCTGGAGACAACCTGTACACTCTGATCGCAGCTGCCACCAACAAACATACTGGAAACACGGTTCACCGTCTGAATGGTCGAGTTGTTGGAACCGTGAAGGTGCCAGGGGCCGGGTTTGTTCGAGTGTCCGCTTTGGAAAAGACTTTAAAAGAAATGATCAAGGTCAAAGCCATTTCCAAAGCCAAAGCCGAGACCTTTAAAAATGACGTGAGACAGGGAAAAGTAAAGTCGAGTCTCTCCATTGCTTGGGCCAGCATCTCCAGCAAAACAAAGCCATCTTTTACAGGCGTCAAAAGCAAACGCTTTCTTATTGGTGAGGTCTATCACATCTATCAGGGTGCTACACTGACGGCCAAAGCATTTGACTCTGTCACCCCCGGCTTGGGAAAGTGGCTTGTCACACTGGCTGCGTGGTTGTTTGCTATCTCAACGATGATCTCATGGAGTTATTATGGTGAGCAGGGCGTGGTCTATCTCTTTGGAGAAGGAATGGTCTTCTTCTACAAGATCTCCTACTGTTTGTTGATCGTCGTCGCTTCGATCCCACAGCTTGTAAGTACCGAGGCCCAACTCGACGCCCTCACCGGTTTTGGCACAGGGATTATGCTCTTTGCCAATATCCCCATTATGCTGATCTTTGGGATGAAGGCCATGAACGCTTACCACAACTATGGCAAACGTCTCAAAGCTGGCGAATTCAAAAAGAAGGGCGAAGAATAATCCCTCCCCGGGTCCGCCTGTGTGCCCGTCGACCACCTCCTTTTATGTGTAAGTTTAAGACGACAGTCGTGGGGCTAAAACTCCTAGGCTCCCGGACTATCCTATCTATTTCTTTCAAAAGATCGAACAGCCTGGACAAAGTGATTAGCTCGCTCTGGATCGATTTGCTTGTTGACATCTGCGTCTTCTTTCAGCCAAGTACCTACAATGATTCCTTCGATGTAGGGAAGGAGCTGAGAGAGCTGTTCTGGTGTGACACCGCTACCTGCGATCAAGGGGCAATCTGGAAGTGCTTGTCGCAAGCCTCTTAGTTCTTGAGGTACGATGACATCACCTGTTTGAGCGCCTGTGAGTATGATGGCATCTGCACGTGACCGCTTCCAAAGATCGGTTGCCTCTTGTTTGAGGGGACGCTCTGCAAGAGAGGCCGCGTGCTTGACGCGGACATCTGCAAAAATGGAGCAGTTGGGGTGTAACTGATCACGATAGCGAGTGGTGAGATGAGCTTTGCCATGGATCAGCCCCTGGTCGGTCAACATCACACCACTGTGCACATTGACGCGAACAAAAGAGCCACGAGAAGCCGCTGAGATGGCTATGGCTGAGGTGGCATCGTTACGCATCACGTTGATACCGATCTTAGGGGGCTTTTCAAAGGTCTTGAAGACGGCTTGGATTGCCATGGCGATCCGAGTCATGCCAGAGACGGTATGAGGTGGAACAGAGTCTGGGTAATAAGGGGCATCTCCAAGATTTTCGACCATGACAGCATCAAAGCCTGCGCGGGCAAGTTGTGTGGCTTCTGCGACAGCTTGGGACTCTACCTCTTCCAGGGTTTGTCGCTCTCTGCCCTCAAAGAT
>JALTMC010000104.1:2532-7701 GCA_027005175.1 Myxococcales bacterium | reverse complement strand
GCTTTGGATCCAGATCGTTGGAGGCTTTGTTGAAGACAAACACAGAAGAGAAGCCGAGGAGACGTCCATCTGGAAGTTGGTATAGGACTCCTCCTATTTTGTAAGGCATGTCGATACCGCTCAATCTCCAACACTTGCACTGTGTGCTCTTTGCTCGACACTCTGGTGATAAAATACAGCTTTTGTCTGCCACCTCAATGGCATCCTTGCCATTGATGGGGTCAAAGGGAGACTCTTTGTTTGAGCCTCCAACAATGACGACCTGCCCACTTTTGAGTAAGACGCCACCCAGCGCAGCAGACATTCTACCTTTATTGAGGGAGGGGCCTTCCCATATCTCGATGCGTTTGGTTGCACGTTGGGCATTGCAGCCTGAACTCACCGAGAGGAGTAGCCACCAACTTGCGAACAACATAAGGCAAAGAATGCCTCGCCTTAGGCCGGATGATTCATCGGCTTTGTGGCATACAGCAGAAGAGTGTTCATGAAGAATCACAGAAGATCGTCTGGATGATTCACAGGGTTGGTGGCTCGCGGTAGAGGGATCGTCATGGACCATTTGGGCTCGATGTTGGGTTGGAAATAGGGATGGATATACTTTCATCAGAAAAGCATCCTTATCGTTGAAGGAGTGGAGCGCTGCCCAGCCAGACTCATTCAAAACTACAGAGAAAGACTTGGAGAAGGAAGAAGTTGTTGACGCTCTTTTCTCCTTTTCGAAGGGGTTGAAGCTTTTGTCAGCACCGTGACACCCCAACTATACCACAAACTTGGGTTCCCTTGACAGTTGATGCAAGAGGATGTTAGCTACCCCTGATTTTTGGGGGGGCTTTGCATTATCGTCGCTCGGCATCCTGTTTGATATTGTTTTTGATAGTATATAGGACTGTGATTATGGCTTTACGGGAAAATCTTCGAAACTTGGCGATTATCGCTCACGTTGACCACGGAAAAACGACTCTGGTTGACGCTATGTTCCAGCAAGGCGGCTTGTTTCGGGAGAACCAGCATGTGGAAGACCGGATCATGGACTCGAACGATCAGGAACGCGAACGTGGCATTACGATTTTGGCCAAGGCTACCTCCGTTGAGTTTGATGGCACGACCTTACAAATCGTAGATACCCCCGGTCACGCCGACTTTGGTGGTGAGGTCGAGCGAACCTTGCGAATGGTTGATGGTGTTTTGTTGCTTGTGGACGCAGCAGAAGGTCCACTGCCCCAAACCCGATTTGTGATGCGGAAAGCTCTTGCTTTGGGCCTACCGATGTTGCTGGCGATCAACAAAATCGACCGAACTGATGCGCGAGCCGATGAGGTCCTACAAGAAGTATATGATCTGTTGATTGAATTGGACGTTGATGAAGAGCAACTGGAGTTTCCGGTTTTCTACACAAATGCCCGCGAAGGTACCGCAACGGATGATCTCAGCAAGCCCGGTGTCAACCTTCGTGGGTTGGTGGATGCGATCATCAAAACTGTACCAGCACCCGAAGATAAGACCAGTGAGCCGTTCTGTCTTCAGGTCAACCAGCTCGGGTATGATGACTATGTCGGACGGCTTGTGATTGGTCGTGTTCTTTCCGGCTCCATCACCACTAGCCAGATGGCTCGTGTGGTTGGGAAAGGGCGCAACACCACCGCCCGAGTCACTGGTGTGTTCTCCTTTCGGGGGGTTCAACGTATTCCCAAAGACATTGCTGAGTGTGGTGACATCGTTGCGATTTCTGGCTTCGATGATGTTATGATCGGTGATGCGATTTGCCATCCTGATCACGAAGTCCATCTCGAACCCATTGAGGTGGATGAGCCTACGGTTGCCATGGTCTTTCAAGTGAATGACGGTCCTTTGGTGGGGCAAAGTGGCAACCTCCTGACAAGTCGTCAGATCCGGGAGCGGCTGGAACGCGAAGCCTATGCCAATGTGAGTATTCGTATCCAGGACGGTGACACCCCTGAAAAAATCCGAGTGCTGGGTCGTGGTGAACTTCAACTTTCGGTGTTGTTAGAGTCGCTTCGACGGGAAGGCTTTGAACTCTGTGTTCGCAACCCAGAGGTTGTGACTCGTGAAGGGGCTGATGGCAAAGAAGAGCCTGTTGAGCGTTTGGTGATTGATGTTCCCACAGAGCATATGGGTGCTGTGACTCAGTTGGTGGGAACTCGCAAAGCCCAGATGGTTGACCAGAGACAGGAAGGGTCTCGTGTTCGTATCGAGTATCTGATTCCTACACGCGGTCTGTTTGGACTGCGAGGTCATATGATGACCTCAACCCGTGGAACCGCTATCATGCACCATGTGTTTGAAAGCTGGATGCCGTGGAGTGGCCCCATCCCCCGGCGGCCCTCCGGTGCTATTGTTGCCGACCGCATGGGAACGGCTACCGCCTACTCTCTCAACAAAATGCAGCCACGTGGGATCTTGTTTATTGAACCCGGTATGGATGTGTATGAAGGTATGATCGTTGGAGAACACAATCGCGGTAAAGACCTTGATGTGAATGTTGTTCGACCCAAAAAGTTGACCAATATGCGAGCTTCTGGAAAAGATGACGCGATTATCCTCTCGCCCCCCCGAAAAATGTCTCTTGAGCAGGCTCTTGAATGGATTCGTGACGATGAAATGGTTGAAATCACACCCGCACTGATCCGCCTGCGCAAAGTTGTTCTTGTCTACAATCAACGTCCCAAAGCCAAAGCGGAAGTATAAGATAGTATGACTTCGTTCTTTGCACTTCGGTTACAGGCATAGCAAGAAAGTCACCGCCAAAAAGTGAAAGATACTTGGTGATACTAAGGTGGGAAGTATAAGGTGTGATGAGCCATGAGACCTGATACGCCTCTCGATCCAGATCTACAGAAAGCTGATGTCTTCTCTGTACCACTTGCTTATACAGAGACGGGAGCAGGGCGTTCTGTTGTTGCCGTACAACGGAGTGCCTGCTTCATCTCATGACTTTCGTTGGCTCGATTCAGCTTTTACACATCGCATCCACTTCTTTCGTTTGGACCTCCCTGGTTTTGGCGGAAGTCAAGCCGGAAAACCCCGTGATCCTGACTTTGATACCATGGGAATGTCTGTCGCTGAGTTCTGTGAAGTTCTGGAGCTTGAGGATGTTCTGGTCCTTGGTCACTCTCTCGGTGGTGCGATCGCTTTGGATGCGGCGACTCGATCCCATCGGATCACTGCACTTGCCCTGGTCAACTCACCAGGCCAGACCGTTCATCGCGGCTTGTCTCCCTGGTTCTACCGCTTCCTGGTCTTTCTGATCGATCTTCATCCGCTCCTTCGCCGCGTGATTCTCGCTGTTGGCAAGCCCATCATGCATCTTATTGGATTCTCAAAATTCTTAAGTGATGAGGAGCTGATCTTCGCTGCAAGATTAGCTCGTCGTTTTCAGCCTAGCGTCTTTCGGACCCAACTCAACAGCCTTAAAAAACCCATCTTTATCGCGTGGTCTTCCCACGATCCTGCTGTGAAATCCTCTGTGAGTAAGGCCATGATTGAGTGTGCCCATTCTCCAGAGACTCTCTGTATTCAATCCAAAACACACAACTTACAGAGTTCGCATGCAACTGAACTCGCTGATGCAATCATCGCTTGGGCCACAAAGAGCAGCACCAATCCAAAGCAGAATGGGTGAGCTTCTTCTAAAATGGGTGGGTTTCTTCTAAAATGGGTGGGTTTCGAATCTTCTTGCTCGTGAGAGATTGCGATTGACTTAATCACTATATTATTTCACTGTTTGCATAGTATTTTTTAAAATCCAAGATTTTTTTTTGAATAATCGGATGACTCCTTCGTCAAAAGGGGAGACAATGTGATATTTTTACCACCCACTTATTTGGAGAGATCCTCATGAAAAAGCTATTGATTGGTTTTTCAGCTGCTCTACTCATGCTTGCGTTTACTTTACCCAACGCAAGTGCAAGAAATGCACGGAGATGTGTTCTTTACGCTTATAGGGTAGCACGAGTATGTCATAACAAAGGCACTATACGTTATTGTGCTCGCTGGGCTGCAGGCCGTCGTCACTGTATTCGTTACACTGCAGGCCGTCGCCACTGTATCCGTTATACTGCAGGTCGTCGCCATTGTGTCCGTTGGCAGAATCGTCGGCAGTGCCGGCGTTGGCGTAACCATCGTCGCTGTGTGAGTTGGCATACCCACAGAGGACATCGTCGCTGCCGACGTTGGCGTCACCATCGCCATTGTGTTCGTTGGTACAACCATCGTCGTTGTGTTCGCTGGCAAACCCATGGACGTCGCTGTATTCGTTGGCGAACCCATGGACGTCGCTGTATTCGTTGGCGAACCCATGGACGTCGCTGTATTCGTTGGGGTGTGAGAACTCGTCGTGTTTGTCACAATCGCAAGACGCGCTATTGTGTACGATGGAGTGGTTGTGCACGTTGGGGTTACAGGAATCAGAGATATTGTCACAACCACAGACGACGCGCTTGTGTTCGATACGCTGCTAGTCGTCGCCGCTGTGTCCGCTGGGTCTCCCGCCGTCGTCATTGCGCTCGATACAAAACCTATCGTAGCTGCCGACGCTGGCATCACCGTCGCCATTGTGTTCGTTGGCATCGTCATCGTGGTCACCGCCGTTGTGTGAGTTGGCGAACCCATCGCCGTTGTGTGAGTTGGCGAACCCATCGCCGTTGTGTGAGTTGGCGAACCCATGGACGTCGCTGCATTCGTTGGCACAATTATGGGCGTCGTTGCGTTCGTTGGGGATACGTCAACCGACGTGACTGCCACTATCGACGTGTTCGCTACTGTGCAAGCAACTTCCGATAGAAATCACCTACTCCCAACCCAAATGAAATGATTCATGAATGTTCCGCATTGTAGAATATTCTACAATGTGGAATATTCTATAATGCTAATCGTTTGGGGTAACTTGCCTCTCTTCTTTCTTTCCTGTCTCTCTTCTTCCTTCTTGATATAAGCATTCTTTGACAATCACCAACACTCTCCTCATAAGGGGTGTGACCCCAAAAAAAGGGGTCAACCAACGACCGAGTTAAGCGGCCAGCCACCCACTGGGGTGTTCCTTTTGGCCGTGATGTTACGGGGTGGATGGACCGCTTCAACGACTTGTTCTACCGCCTACACGGGCCTACGAGTCGAGTACATAAGCATCGGGTCCCAACGACCACCAATGTT
>JALTMC010000104.1:0-2522 GCA_027005175.1 Myxococcales bacterium | reverse complement strand
CGGAGAGGGCCCGTACGTACTTGTGGCACTCTCTGACAGGGGGTGCCACTTCCCTTTGCCGCCTGGGTTTTTACCTTCCCCAAAAGGAGTCGGTGGCGGATGGAACTTCCCGTATATACGAGAGGTTTGCAATACGATGCACTGCTTCATACCAAAAACTCAAAGAAGACAAGAGAAAGAAAAAAAGTCAAGAAGCATTCGCCTTCAACATTTTTTTAGGGAACATAGTAGGCTTGTTAACCCAACAACATCTACAAGGAAGTCACCCAATACTCGCCAGGACTGACGGTGTTATTGTCATCTAGCAGCCTGTCGGAGAAATAAAGTGATAATTAATCAAACAGTTACATTGCAACCGAACCGAAGTGTGAATATACTTCACTTCTGCGTTTTGCGGATATTACGAGATGTTCGCAAAACGCAGAAGTGAAGTAAGCACTTGGCAGACATGTCATAGTGTCCTTTTCATAGGTATTCTTTTCTCCGACAGGCTGCTAGGGTTAGCGAGCCTGGAGAAGCGAATGGGATGGAGAAGCGAATGGGATGGAGAAGCGAATGGGATAGGGACATGGATGGGACGGTGGCTGTAGCGATAGGCCCGAAATGATGGGGGGTCATCGCGGTAGAGAAATTATGGGAGGCGTCACGGCAGAGAGTGGCTGCAGACTCGCGAGTTATGGGAGCCATCGACGAAGCAGGTGGGTGATTCGTCCATTTTGAAAGAAGCTTTGGAGGATATTATTGATCTCTGTTTTAAGGTATGTACTGGAACGATTGACACCTACCCCATAATTCTCTTTTTGCTCAAGTACCTTCGATACTTTGTAGACCCCACCACATTTTTTGGAAAGATAGATGCCTGTGGGGTGATCGGTGATCACATAATCGACAAATTCTCCCTTCATGGCGTTGAGGATTCCATCGTATGTTGCGAAGCTTTCATCCTTGCCTCCCTTAATCTGGCCTTTGGGAGATGTTGTTCCTGCAACCACTGCGACAATAGGAGCTTTGTTCGTGATCTTAGTACGTGCCAAGATCACCTTACTCGTTTGTAGGTAACTGTGTGAGAAGCCTACTTTGAGTGATCGGGCTTTCGTGATGGAGAAGGCGGCTACAGCAATGTCACAATAGTTGTCTTGGAGGCTCTTTACTCGATTTTGAGCTTGGACTACAACCCATCGTGCTTGCAGATTAACATTGAAGCGAATACCTAGCTCAATGATAATCTCTTTAGCGAGTGCGACATCAAATCCTGTTAGCATTTGGCCTTTGAAATAACCAAAAGGAGGAATGTCTGCACGTACGCATACTCGAACGATACCACTACTAATGATCGTTGCGAGGTGTGAGTCTTTCGGATATTGGGCTTGTGTTGCCGATTGGCCAGGAGTGGTGGCAACCACTGGACGAGAAGCAGGAGCGGCAGCCTTGACAGGAGCAGCTTTGGCAGGGGCAGCCTTGACAGGAGCAGCCTTGACAGGAGCAGCCTTGGTAGGGGTAGCCTTGACAGGAGCAGCTTTGGCAGGGGCAGCCTTGACAGGAGCAGCCTTGGTAGGAGCGGCCTTGACAGGAGCAGCCTTGGTAGGAGCGGCCTTGGCAGGGGCAGCCTTGACAGGAGCAGCTTTGGTAGGGGCAGCCTTGACAGGGGCGGCCTTGGCAGGAGCGGCTTTGGCAGGAGCGGCTTTGGCAGGAGCGGCCTTGGTAGGAGCGGCCTTTTTGGCGGGAGCGGCCCAGGTGAGATTCCATGTTGCTAGGAGTAGTGTGGTGAGGAAGAGTAATCGTTTCATGATAGTCCCTTTCAAGGTTTTAGTCAGTCCATGGCTTTGCGACGTTTCGTAGGTATTCTGCACAAAAAAAGCATTTCAGGTGACAAAACGGATGGTGTTGGATCTTCTGCTGGTATTCCATGGGGGCCATTCTGGACGCTTTTGAGAAAAAATTCAATGAAAAAATGACATCTACTCCTCTTTCCTCTGTAACAGCTATAGTTTAGGGATGATACCAGATGGGAGAAGACCAGGCACGTTGTTGGAGCATACGGTTATACTTCTTTGGGATCTTGTTGCAGTTGCCTAGTTTTTGGCAATCTTGCATCGTCCATCGTGGTGTGGGTTGTTCAAGAACACGAGCGTACCAAAAGGTGGGGCTCTCGGATTGAAAGGAGGGATCGCTCCAGACCTGACACATGCTTGTATCTCCGTTCTTGCGGTCTTTGGCTGGGAATCGCAAGACTCGTTGAACCATTTTTCCCTCTTTGAGGGTGGCTGTCACGATATCGATTCGGGCCAGACGAGTTTGATCCATCAATGCTTGAACCACAAACCTTGGTTTGCTGTTGGCGGTTTTGGGTTTGGAGAAGACCCCTCCCATAGGAGTCTTTACAATGCCTGTTCCCCCGGCTGAGCAAAGGTTTGCTTGGGTATTCCAGGTTTGAAAGAAGCGCAAGCGGATACGTGGGCCACTGGACGCATAGGTCTCTCTTCGCTTGAGCGCAGCAAAGATACTTGTGCGAGTGTTTTCCT
>JALTMC010000103.1 GCA_027005175.1 Myxococcales bacterium | reverse complement strand
CCGTCACCAAAACGAACCCCTCGCTCCTGCGGTGATAAAGACTCTTGAGATGCTCTCACCCATTGTCCTTTTACATAAGCAAATGGCCCGTTCAAAGCTTGCTCTTTCTCATGTTGGGTTCGGGTTGCGGGTTGTGACGTTGGAGGGAGGTTGTGGATTGTGGTGGTTATCGTCGGCGGAGGGGGGGGCACGTTTTGTTATGTTTTCGCAGTTGTGCATCGATCTTTTTGCGCCAAGCCTCTGCTTGGACATGTCCTTGATTTAGCATTAAAGCATAGCGGCAGTGTTGGCAAGCCAGTCCAAAGCGACTGAGGGTATACAAGGTGACACAGAGGGTGAATCGAGCTTTGGTGAAGCGAGGGTTGACTCGCAGTGCATTGATAAAATGAGGTACAGCGTAGCGATACTGCTTGCGCTCGAATTCGATATATCCACGGAGATAGTGGGCCGGTGCGTAGCGTCGGTTTGCTGTGAAGGCAAACATTTGCGTGAGTTGATCAGCGGCAGCTTTGTACTCGTGTAGCTGTACGAGAGTGCGAGCCATATTGTAGTTGGCGTCACGCAAGCTTGGGTCGAGATCCAACGCAGATTTAAACAGTGTTTTTGCGCGACCAAACTTGCGTTGGACGTAGTAGATGTGTCCTAGATTGACACGGGCTTGAGCAAACTTGTCATTGATAGAGAGTGCTTTTTTTAAGTAGGCTTCTGCTTTTTTGAGGTCACCGCGACGGATCTCAACCAGGGCAAGTCCGTTGAGAGCCTCTACAAACTTGGGATTGTACCGCAACGCCAACTTACAGTAGTTCTCGGCTCGATCGAGCTGGTTGCTATCCACAGCTTTGATGCACATGCGTTGGATAGCCTGGGCCACTTTGGGAACAGCGTATTTCGGGCAACCCAGGATCGCGGTGCTGAGTAAAACAAGAAGAAAGAATCCGCTCAAGCGAAGCATTTTGGGCTCCTTTGGTGGCTATTCGTGAGGCTTGATCTTTGCCAACCAGGCATGACCATTCGATTTTGGAGTGTGGCCGTTAGTTTTTGGGGGCGTTGTGTGATTGGCGTGTTGCCGACTCAGGTGTCTTGTGTCTGCGGTGCTGTGTCGGGGTTTGCTTGGCTGTTCCGTCGGCTCTCCACCGAATTGAGAGGCTTCAAACATATGTCCCATACGGGTTTGTTTGGCTTGAAAGTATCCGAGACTGTGTGGGTTTACAGGGATATGTAACCCAACACGCTCAATGACAGGGATGCCCGATTCTTCCAGAGCTTTGAGTTTACTGGGATTGTTGGTCAAGACTCGCACAGACTGGATCTTGTAGTAGTTGAGGATGTGAAAGGCGACGTCATACGTTCGTAGATCATCTTCAAACCCAAGCATACGGTTGGCGTCCACGGTGTCATAGCCTTGTTCTTGCAGTGCATAAGCTCGGATCTTGTTGCCAAGGCCAATGCCACGACCTTCTTGTCGCAGGTAGATCAGTATGCCACAGCCTGACTCTGCGATTTGTTGTAAGCCAGTGTGGAGTTGTTCTCGGCAGTCGCATTTAAAAGAGTGAAGAACTTCTCCTGTGAAGCACTCTGAATGCATCCGAAGCAGAACATTCTCTTTGCCTTCCACGTCACCAAAGACCAAGGCAAGGTGTTCTTTTTGATCGACTTCATCCAGAAATACAACGGTGCGAAAGGTTCCGAACTCTGTGGGCAGATTCGTTTCTGCATACACTTGAAGAGACATCGTTGGTGAATCCTGTTGTGCTGCTATCTTTCTATGGGAGTTTTTCTGATTCATTTGAGTTTCCTTGATGTCACTTTATCATTTGCTTCGCTGTGAGGCTAGGCCCAACTGCTTTCGCAACTGTTTTGGTTGTTGGTACCAGCCTTGAAATGCGTGCAAGGGCCAGTGCTTTTGGTGGCCTCTCAGGAAAAAGTGACGTGAGACGTCGGCGGAGGAGGCAAAGAAAAGCGTGGGAGTGTAAGCTAACCATTGTTGGTTTGGCAATCCAACCAGTGTTGCCAGGTGTTGGTTTGGCTTCCATCGCCAGAGTTGAATCGTACCATCAAAGCAGGCGGTCGCAAGTAGAGAGCTGCGATGTGAAAACCGAAGCCCGCGTACAGGCGTGTGACAACCTGTAAAGAGCTTCTTCAGACTTGTTTGAGTGGGAGTCCACAGATACACGGAGCGGTCGGCACTACCCAGCACAATCTGATTTTTTCTTTTGGGTACAAATACAGCGCTGAGCAGGGCCAGTGTGTGAGTGACCTGTGCGACTTTCTTGAGTGTGGGAATCTGCCACAGCGTGGCCTGACGTGTGGTCAGCGCCAGCAGTTGGTCTCCTTTGGAAGAAACTCGCAATCGTCGTATAGGTAGAGCTTTCCTTCACAAGTTCCTGCAGCAGCTCTGCGTTGAATGGGGTGGAATGCAATGGCTGTAACACACTGAGGAACCCGGTCGCGATAGAGACGTTTGGGGCCTGCCAATGTCCACAAGTCTACACCGCCCCGGTCCGTACCATAAAACACTTGAGTCCAGTCGCGGCCCAGGGTTGCAACGGTGAGGTTTATTTTTTTGGGGGGATTGATCACACCAATCGGGCGACGTCGTTTTAAATCCCAAAATACGATGTTGCGGCGATCGGCGCTCATCAGGCGATTGCCACTGCGAGCAAATTGAATGTGCCTCACTGGGAAAGGGTGCAGCTTCATGGACATGATAGGCTGTCCTGTGTGTAGATCCCAGATGGCAGAGCCGCTACCTGCAGTGTCGGTGGCGAGCCAGTCTCTTCGCAACGAAAAGGAGAGAGAGCGGGCTTTCCATGTGGGTGGTTCTTGGCGCATCAGGCGTTGTCCACTGTCTGTCCATAAAGACAGAGTGCCTTGGCTATCGCCTGTGAGTAGCTGGCGCTTGTTGCCTGCCACATAGGCCAGACTTTCCACGCTTGCTTTGTGTTTCAGGTTTCGAATCAGGGAGAGCTTCGTTGTTGAGTAGGACCAAATCCCAACAGAGTTGTCCCGGCTTGCGGTTGCAAGTTGCGGAAGGGTAGGGTGAAACTGTAGAGCTGTGATGGTTCGGAGGTGTCCGCGAGAGCGATGGACTTTCTTGATTTTTAACGTTTTTGGGTGAATGTGCCACAACGTGAGTTGGGCATCGGAGGAGCCTGTGGCAAGCCAGTCCCCTTTGGCGGAGAGAGCCATCGTCTGTACGGTGCTGTGGTGCATCACTCGTTGGGTTTGAGTTCCAGTCCAGTTGCGAACAACAAAGCTACCGTTGGCACAACTCACAATGATCCAACGTCTGCCTGGACCGATCTTCACATGTTGAGCGGCTACACCTTTTGGGCAGACTTGTTGGATATGCAATCGTTGCAATCGAAAGCCGTGGAATAGGGTGAGTTGCCCCTTTTGATCCACCGCGAGCAGGCGATCTCCCAAAGGAGAAAAATGAATGTCGAGCAGTGGTGTGGGGCTCTTGTATTGCTTGAGCTTTTTCCCTTGCAGGGACCACAAGGAGAGAGAGCGATGGCCCTCTAAGAGCACAAAACGTCGACCGTCGGCAGAGAATTGGAGGCGTCGGATTGCGCCGGTGAAGTTGTGCCAGGAGCGGACTTTCTTTTGGTGTGCGAGATTCCACAGCATCAGTTGACGATCCGCACCACCGCTGAGGACAAAGAGCCCCGAGGGATCCACTGCGAGGCTGCGAATACCTGCAACATGACTGGCCTTGGACTCCAGACGTGGCGCAACAGATAGCTTGGGTGCTCGCTTGGGACGCTGGAATTTGAGTCTGGCTAGGGGCTGAACAGGAAGCCGCTGGCTTGTTTGGGATGGCCGAGCCTTGCTGTCTTTGGATAGCGCAAAACGTTTCTCGTTGCATCCACTGAGCAGAAACCAACTGAGGCAAAGGAGAAGGAGGGGAGAAAGACGTGAAGGGGTGGGCATCTTGTAGTGTCCTCTGAAGTTGAGTCTGCGGGGTGCAGTCTTGCGTCCGAAGCTCCGATCCGAGCAACGAACAAAGGCTTCTTCGAGTGAAGAGTTTCGCTGAGGTGCAGTCTTGCGTCCGAAGCTCCGATCCGAGCAACTGCCCAGCCCATTTCTTAAAGTGATGAGTTAAAACAAGTTGTATTTGAGTAAAGCTGCTTCTATCGCAGCTCCGATCCACTTGGCATCAGGCTGGATCCAGACGTACCGAATCACACCTTTTTTATCCACAATGAGGACGGTTGGGACTTTGACAATGTTGTAAAAGCTCAAGGTGGCATTTTCTGGGGCATAAGCCACAGGCCAGGTGACCTTTGCTGTTTTGTACAGATCCCTGATCATCTTGCGCAAAGACTCAGAAGGTGCTCGTGTAATGGAGACCATATCGAGGTTGCCTTTTCGCTGCTGCCAATACTTGGCCACGGCGGGGATGACCTGACGACAGTGAGGGCAGGTCACGGACCAGAAGGCGATGATCAGTGGCTTGTTCTTGATATACTTGGAGACCGTGGTGGCTTTGTCGTTGGTGTCGTTCAGTCCAACATCGGGAGCTTTTTTTCCCGCCAACTCATAGGTGTTGTTTGGCTTGGTGATGCCCCGCATTGTGGGGATCTTTTTGCCTTCCGACATCGCCTGTAAGCTGTTCATAAAGGTCATACCAGGACCTACCGTCTCGCTCAGTTGACGACAATTCCAGACTTTCACTTTCCCTGTCTTGTCAATGAGTCCATAGCGGGGGAAGGCAAACCAAGCTTCAATATAAGGGGCGAGTTGGCTGCGGTCCAAGATCAAAGGGACGGTCAATTTAAGCTGACGAGCGCGTTTGATCGCAGCGGCTTCATCGCGTGTAGTCGATGCTTTGACAGCTGTAAAAAACTGGATCTTGCCCTTGTAATTGGGCAACTTTGCCAGGGCCTGAAATGCTTTGAGTTCTGTCTCAGAGGCGGTATCATTGAGTTTCCAGTAAATCACTGCGATCGGCTTGCCCAGGAGCTTGGCCATGGGCAGTAGACTCACAGTTGCTTTGGGATTGGTTCCGTTGGGGAGGACACGGAATGTTGCGTTGGGAAGCTTTCGGGAAGGAGGGCCCAGATCCGCAAATACGCTTCCCACCGAAACACCCCATACAAGGGCAACTCCTAACATACAACGTAACAATGACATAGCAATCTCCAGATAAAAAATAGTGTGATCCAATGGCTCTCATAGAGTCAGACGTTCTACAAGTTAAATAGAACACAGTACAAGTCAAGTTGCGGGCTTGTCTTCATCTCTAGATCCGAAACACAGTATACCTCTTCGGCTATTCCCACAAGAGGAAAAAATGGGGTTTTGTCTGTGTCTCTTTATCGCCTTTTCTGATAGAGGTTCACCCACTTGTTATGTTCCCGAAGAGTTCGAGAAAAGACATGACTTCCATCGTTTTTGGCAACAAAATACATATAGCTGGTCTTCAGAGGGTAGAGGGCCGCACGCAGGGCTGCCAGTCCAGGAGAGGCGATGGGACCCGGTGGAAGCCCTTTGTGTCTGTAGGTATTGTACTTGTGTGGGTTGCGAAGGTCTTTTTTGGTGATATTGCCGTTGAATTTTGGTAACAACCCATAAATCACAGTGGGATCGGTTTGCAACTTCCACTTGCGACGCAGCCGATTGTGGAATACGGAGGAGATCTTCGGTCGTTCTTTTTTTTGTCCGGTCTCCTTCTCTACAATGGACGCCATGGTGGTGGCTTGGTGGATCGTCCATCCCAGGTCCTTGGCTCGTCTCCTAAAAGTGGGATTAAATACCTTTTTAAAGCGACTCACCATTCGCTCGATGACCTTGGTAGGGGGGGTGTTCTTATAGAACCGATAGGTGTCTGGATACAGATACCCTTCCAGGCGTGGGGCGTCCCAGCCCAGAACCTTACGAGAGTAGTTGGGATCTTTGGCATAGCGGAGAAAGTCGGCTTTTCGACAGATCCCTTTTTTCTCCAGGCGAGCCGCAATCTTCCATATGTTGAAGCCTTCTGGGATGGTCAGGCGGATAGAGCGGCGGCGTGGTCCTTTACGCAGCACCGAAAGGATCTGCTGGGGGGTCAGGCTTGTGGAGATATTGTAAGTCCCTGCACGCAATCGAACGCGTCCAATACGCTGCAACTCTGGAAATATATTCTTCAAGTAGTGGTGGTATCGCACCAACAAAAAGAACCGCTGTTCCTGGCTAATGACACCTGCTTTTTTGAGTAATCGCGCGACTGTCTCTGCGTCAGAACCACGTGGCACCACCAGCTTTGTGTTGCCTTTTTGTGTGCCAGCGGGGTGGTCCAGGTATCGCTTCCACCCTTTGTATGTGAAGTAACCCCAGCCACCGACTGCAAATACAATCAGTACAAATGCCAAGCCTATGACTTGGAGCCATCGCCCCCGACGTCCTGTTCGCTGAAGCAAGGAGGCTTCACGTGAAGCTTCATCTTCGAGCCAACGAGTGTAATTGGCAGCATGAGCATAGAGTGCATCCAGGCGCGACTGATCGTGGGTGTATCCCAACGTGGCAACGATGGCTTTCTCTGAAGCGGGAGAAGCCAGAATGGCCTGGTAGGCTGCCTCGATCTCCAACTGTTGGCAGAGCTTGCTGTCTGCCTCCACAACGTTTTTTTCCTGTAGAAATGTCAGAAACTCTGCATCTTCAAAGTTGGGGGGCTTGGCTGTGGGTACACTCGCACCCATCTGATTCGCACGCCGGATCTGTTGCTCTCTTTGGCGTAGCCACTGGGACAACTTTAACCATTCTTGGGCTTTGGGATTCATGAAACTCCACACTCACTTCTACAAGATTTAAGGATACTATTTAACAGACTTCAAAATGGATAGGCAAATATCCTACAGGTGGTTGGTAAGTGGGAGTCTCTTCCTCTGAGGGAACTTGGCGGGTCTGCGAGGAAGTCTTAGGTTTGAGTTCCTCAAAAAAGACTCCTTCGAGAGTTCTCAGGCATTGCTTGGAACAGAGTCTTCTTTGCTTTGTCTGCGCTTTCGCAAACGTTTGGCGTAGCATGGATTGCATATGTCGCCACGCCAATATTTAGAGTGAGGTGGCTCATAGATCTTCCCACAACTGTCGCAGGGGGGATGATCACTCATATTGACAACTTTGGCTTTGGGTTTGGCCTTGGTTTTGGTGGTGCCATCCTTTTTCTTCCGCTTTCGCAAGCGTTTGGCATAGCATGGATTGCATATGTCGCCACGCCAATATTTAGAGTGAGGTGGCTCATAGATCTTTCCACAGCTCACGCAAGGAGCATGCTCCTCACCACCCTCAACCTGCGACTCCTGCTCTTCCGGCTCAACATCTTCCGGCTCAACAACAGCTTTGGCCGCCACTCTCTTTTTGGTTGTCGCTTTCTTTTTGGTCGTTGCTTTCTTTTTGGTCGTCGCTTTCTTTTTGGTCGTCGCTTTCTTTTTGGTCGTCGCTTTCTTTTTGGTCGTTGCTTTCTTTTTGGTCGTTGCTTTCTTTTTGGTCGTTGCTTTCTTTTTGGTCGTCGCTTTCTTTTCGTCGGGCTTGATCTCAACGATCTCTTCGATGACCTTTTTGGGAGGTGCTGGGTCAGGGATCGCTTGATTCAACTCTTTTCCCAAACTCTCCGGGCTTATCTTCAGCTCTTGTTTGGGCTTTGTCTCACTCTTGGATTTTGTCTCGCTCTTGGATTTTGCCTCGCTCTTGGATTTTGTCTCGCTCTTGGATTTTGTCTCGCTCTTGGAT
>JALTMC010000102.1 GCA_027005175.1 Myxococcales bacterium | reverse complement strand
GCGCAAAGTCAAAAAGGGGATGCGTAAAATGGCTCGACGGATGCGCCGTCGAGGCAAGTTTCGTCGCAATAAGAGGAACCGCAAAACAATGCAACAGGCTGGGCAGCGGATGCGTCAAATGATGCGTCAAAGCCAGCGTCAGAGGGCTTCTCAAAGCGCGAGAGAACAGTTACAACAAATGAAACAATCTGTTCAGCAGCAGTCCATTGGAGGACAAGAACGATCCCAGCAACTGCGTAACTTTATGCAACGTGCCAGTGGACAGAAGCCTCAACAAGGACGACAAGGGAAACAGGGACGACAAGGAAGACAAGGCAAGCAGGGACAGCAAGGAAGACAAGGCAAGCAGGGACAGCAAGGAAGACAAGGACAGCAAAGCAAACAAGGTGGCCAGGGGCAAGGCCAAAAGCAGGAGCAAGGCCAAAAGCAGGGGCAAGGCCAAAAGCAGGGGCAAGGCCGCCAAGGACAGCAGGGTAGTCAAGGGGAGCAGCGAGGGAGAGGGCGACCGGGTGGTCGTGGTCATAAGAAGGGAGGGAGGCAACAGTACGGCTCCGGTGAAGGAAAGGCTCCTTTGGGCAGGCGAGCACCTGGTATTTCGAAAGATTACAAAGAAGAGAATCTTTCGGGTCAGAAGGGGGCAGGTCCTTCACGACGCAAGATTATTGAACACTCTGGTGCCTCCGGTTTCTCGACTCGATCCTATCGCAAGGTTTACGGTGCTTATAAGAAAATTACGGAGGATGTGATGTCAGAGAAACGTGTCCCCGCATCTCACCGGCAGTTTGTGAAACGCTACTTCCAAATGATCAAGCCCAGATAAGTCAAAAGCTACTTCCAAATGATCAAGCCCAGATAAGTCAAAAGCTACTTCCAAATGATCAAGCCCAGATAAGTCAAAAGCAGTGATCGGCTTTTGGCTTTTGACTTTCAACTGATTCTTGTAGTATCTGTGGTGGGTATATTTGCTCGTATCTTGTGTGATGCTTGAGCAAGTGTCGGCCTTTACCCTAAGTCGCAGAAAGCCCCTTCCCGATCGCGAACCTGACAGGGGCAACAGGCGACCGTGAAGCGAGACTGCGGAGGCGGTCCTGTAGGGGGGGAAACCATGGGCTGAAGCAAGCGGACTTGGGAGGCTGGCAATCCTCGCCGTGGTGACATCCCCGCAATCCGGGGAACCATGGGCTGAAGCAAGCGGACTTGGGAGGAGACACCCTTGGATTCTCCTGAGCTTGTATCACTCCGGGGGAAAACTGTAGGCTGAAGCAAGTGGACTTGGGAGGGAAGGATGTCGATGTCGGTAAAACAGATAGAAATCGGCTTACACCGCCGCCAAAAGAGGTAGTCTTGTGATGGAAAGAAATGGTTACGAACAGTCAGTGAGCGGGCTTCGCTTGGGTTTGCGTTCAAACTCTACGTGGTTGGTGAGTTGGTTGCTTGTGGTTCGTACGTGGATGGGAAGTCGGGCTTTCTCTGGTTTCTCTCGAACGTCGGAGAATTCCTATAAGACATTTTTTGTGAGGAGTTTGGCGGTCATTTTGTTGTTGGGGAGCACAGGGTGCTCAACATATACATTGAGAAACCGGGACTTGTGGTACTCGATCTCTGTTCCCAAGACTTGGAAGCCTGGGAAGAACAGTGTCATCCAAAGCAAGAAGGGTGACTCCCTGGTGATCACTCGATTTCGGGATGACGGTTCTTTGAGTGGATTTATCCGAAGTCAGAGGCGGGCTTTTCAGATTGAAAAGGCTGACTTTGTGGTGGAAGATGAGGCTTGGATTAAGGTCAATGGGCGCAAGGCATGGCGTATGGTTGGGACTGACAAGACCAAGGACAACGAACAGGTTTGGATGTTGGTCTTCGTCAACACAGGTCAGTACAAGTATCGATTGTGGTTTCGCACTCCCTCTGAGTCGTTTCGACAAAGACAAAAAGCGTTCAATGAAGTTGTGAATTCTTTTTTGGTTAAAATCCCCGAATATTAGGTCTCAATACAAAGCATGAGCAAAGCATGAGCAAAGCCGTCAATGGGCAAGAGCTTCTAACACTAGAAGAGTCTTGCTTACTGATTCTGTGTGGTCCAACTCGAAGTGGAAAGAGCCACTTTGCGAGACGTTGGTTTCGTGAGA
Source organism: Myxococcales bacterium (assembly GCA_027005175.1). Lineage (GTDB taxonomy): Bacteria > Myxococcota_C > UBA6777 > UBA6777 > UBA6777 > M3003. The sequence goes on along the minus strand of JALTMC010000102.1, from coordinate 5,587 downwards.
CTGAAATCGTATCGCTAGATCATATGAAGCAGCTTGTGTTTGACCGCAATATCACAGAGCATGATTCTCCTGAAGCGGAGTCTTTGCTGTTGTCTTTGGTGGAGCATCGATTGAACAGCAACCGTTTGACGGTTGTGGATGCCTGCTGTCTTCGGACAAGCTTGCGACGTTCCCTTGTCCACTTGGCCCGACACTTTCAAATGCCCGTATATTTGATGTTGATGGATACCTCCCAAAGAGAATGCGAAGAGCGCCTTGTGGAGACGAACAAACTCGCAAAATTTCGGTTGCAATCTCAATTCAAGCAGATGCAGACGGCCACAAAGATGGCAGGACAGGAAGGGTATTCGAAGGTCTATCGCTTTAGTGAGTTTGGACCCAAAGGCCCTTTGCCTCTGCGTCAACCTCTGCCTGTTTGGAGCAAAGAGCGCGGTCCTTTTGATCTGATTGGGGATATCCATGGCTGTTATGATGAGTTAGTTTTGTTGCTTGAGGCGTTGGGCTACCAGGAGGGGACAGACAAGGTTTGGCGACACCCCGAAGGTCGTAAGGTGTTGTTTCTGGGGGATCTTGTAGATCGCGGACCCCAGAGCATCCCTGTGGTTGAGTTGGCTACAGCAATGCATGAAGCGGGTCAGGCGATCTATATTCCTGGCAACCACTGTGATAAGTTCGCACGCTACCTTCGCGGTAGCAACGTTATGATCGGGCATGGACTTGAAACCACAGTCGCAGAAGTTGAGTTACTTGATACAAGATCTCGTGACCGCATCACGAAGGCTTTTCTCTCCATGTTCGACCAGGCTTTGCCCTATTTGCTCTTGGACGAAGGGCGTTTGGTTGTAGCACACGCTGGATTACCTGAGAACTTTCATGGGCGAATGTCACAGCGTATCCGGGCTTTCTCCCTTTTTGGAGAGGTCACAGGTAAAACCGACGCACATGGTCGGCCGATCCGACGTGATTGGGCTCAGGATTACGCTGGAAAACCTCTCGTTGTCTACGGTCACACCCCGGTGCTTTATCCGCGCTTTGTGAACAACTGTTTAAATCTCGACCAGGGCTGTGTCTTTGGTGGAGTACTTTCTGCCATGCGTTACCCTGAGCGTGAGATTGTTTCCGTTCCTGCCAAGTATATTTATTGGCGTCCTCAATGAGTTGAATTCCCATGGAGGACACACCTTTTTTCGATGATTGCCGATACTACCACAGGTGCTCTTTCTCTCGGTGTGTCGGCCATGTGTTGCGTTCTTTTGCTCCCTCTTTGGGTTGCATCATTGGATGCTCACTCTTATTTTAACCTCTGGAGTTACAGCATCGTTGGGTGCACACTGTGAATGGATAGGATGTAAGTATGTGGCTTTGTCAGTCTTGTTTGTCTTTTGGGGCGTCATTGTTTCGTGCACAACGCCGGATAGGGTTGTTGGGTGCTTTGTTCTTGGTGGCGAGTACCGGACTTCCTGCTTGTAGCCAGGGAGACTGTCGTTACGATACAGACTGTCCTGACAACAAAATCTGCAAACGTGGTGTTTGTACGAGCAATCTTTTAAGTCAGGCCTGCTCTTCTGACAAAGAGTGCAGTGACAGCGAAGTTTGCTTGGCTGCAAGCTGTGTTAAGATTGAGTGCAACAATGGAGAAGTTAAAGATTGTTTTGAAGGACCTCCAGGCTCTCAGAATATAGGGATTTGCCGGGGGGGAAAGAAAACTTGCAAAGCCCGGCGTTGGTCTGCTTGTGAGGGGCAGATCTTGTCTGTCTCAGAGATATGCAACCAACTTGATGACGATTGCAATGGTAAAGTTGATGATGACTCCAGTTGTTCTTCTGGGTGCAAAGATGGCACAACTCGACCTTGTTATACCGGTCCCACAGGAACTCAAGGTGTTGGGGTTTGTCGCCCTGGAAGCGAGAGCTGTACTGGCGGAGCGTGGTCCGGGCAATGTGTGGGGGCAACCAAGCCAACAGCCAAAGAAGTGTGCAATGACAACCAGGACAACAACTGCAATGGCCAGGTCGATGAAGGCTGCGGACCCTGCAAACAAGGGGACTCACGTGATTGTTATACTGGCCCTGCCAACACCAAGAATGTTGGAACTTGTACCTCTGGAAAACAATCTTGCCAAAATGGACAGTGGAGTGTCTGCTCTGGGGATGTGAAGCCAGGTTCTGAAGTTTGTGACAACAAAGACAACGATTGTAACGGAAAAATCGACGATTCTCCAAACTGTCAGAAAAATTGTCAAGATGGGGCAAGACGTAGTTGTTACAATGGTCCGGCTGGGACAAAAGGGGTTGGGGTATGCAAAGCTGGTATTGAGCTTTGTCGTGGTGGAAAGTGGAGTGGCTCCTGTGTGGGCGCGATCATCCCCACGGCAGAAAAATGCAACGATGGGCTGGACAACAACTGCAACAACCAGAAAGACGAAAACTGCGGTGTTTGCCGTTCGAATGACCAGGAAGTTTGTTACAATGGCTCTGGTGGTTGCACCAAACAAGCTGATGGTTCCTATCGCTGCAACAATCCATGTCGTGCTGGAATCCGCTCTTGTCAGGGCGGACAGTGGACCTCGTGCAAGGGAGAGATAAAGCCCAAACCGTCCGAGACTTGTGGGAATAAGATCGATGACAACTGCAATGGACAAGTGGATGAAGGTTGCAGTAACTGTAGCAACGGGGCTTCGCGTTCCTGTCCCTACAAAGGACCCGCTGGAACAGCAGGGATAGGGACTTGCAAGGCAGGTCGCCAAACATGCACTGGCGGAAACTGGGGAGCCTGTTCCGGTGAAGTCTTGCCCGTCCCGGAAATATGTGGTGATGGCCTGGACAACAACTGCAACAAACAAAAAGATGAAAACTGTACACCAAGTAAGTTACACCAATCGTGTACGGCCAACTCCAACTGTGATACAGGCCAGGTTTGTATTCAGTTTCAGGGACAAACCAAGGGAACGTGTTTTCAGGATTGTAGTTCTTCTGCTGCGATATGTTCCAACAACACAGACGGCCGACAAAAATGCACAGCCTTCGCAAGAACAGCACAAAACAAGACGATCTCTGTGTGTGTCAAAGAGGTCGGCACCAACGCCTCTTGTGATGTGACGAAGAGCATCATTTGTGTCTCTGGGAATGCTTGCTCCTCTGTCGGAAAGTGCATCCGTGTGACGACGGTCTCGGAAGGTCAACAATGTGATAGCCAGGCGAGCCCCCCTACGATCTGTGGAACCAACTTACTATGTGTTGGATTTGGGGCAGGCTTTCCTTCCATTTGTATGAGGTCATGTGCTCCCGCCCCTGCTCCATCAACATGTGGAACAGGGTTTTCTTGCATTACATTATCCAGTGGTATGGGGGCTTGTCTTCAAACAGGCTGTACCTCGACCTCCCAGTGTCGCTACACCAACCCTCCCCATCGATGTATCACCAACTCCAGTGGCGGGAAGTCATGCTATCCCGAGCCATTGCCCGGTCCCCGGACCTTTGGTCAAGTGTGTAACTTTTCCACGGTTTCGACCCGGTGCGTCCGAGGATTGACATGCTTAACCGTTCCCAATGCAACCCGCGGATTTTGCAGCAAAGATTGTACCTCGTCGGGTTCTTGCCCCTCTTCTCCCTCAGGAGCACAATGTACAAAGATCAATACCCAAGGAACCAAGATGTGCTTGTTTGGTTGTACTCGCTGTCCCTCTGGATTAAAATGCAACACACAGTACAACGCTTGCTTCCCCTAACGGGTAAGGTTTTTGCTGTCACTTTGATAACATGTGGTAATGTTATCCCTGGTTATCTTACTTCCCCTAATGGGTAACTCTTGCTGTGATCTGTTGGGTCTTCTCCGGTGATAAAACCCACTAGAGAACTCGCCCCATTTTTTCTTGGTAACTCTTGCTGTGATCTGCTGGGTCTTCTCCGGTGGATGTTCCTTTTATTAAAACTGTAGATATTCAGGCCAACACCCGAAACAAAGAGACCATCATTGACATACCAAAATAGTGGCTCTGACCACACAGAGACTGCTGCCTCTGCCTCTTCCGATCGTTTGCTCATACCAGAGCATCCTTCGAATGGAGGCACCCTACAAGAGTCTGTTGTCTTTTCCGATCGTTTGCTCTCATCAGCCTTTGTGTGGTTGAATGTCGGGCATTTTTTGCAGGCTTTGGGTTACTCTTCGATGCTTTTGCTTCCATTGTATTTGGAGCATCTCGGCGCCAATCGCGCCCTGACAGGAAGTATTATTGCGGTGGCCTCTATCAGTAGCTTGTGTGCAAGACCACTTATTGCATGGTCTTTGGATGCATGGGGTCGCAAGCCTACATTGTTTGTGGGTACAGGCTTCGTGGCCCTCGGCATGTGGAGCTTGATTGGTGTTCACGATATTGGCATGACTCTCTACCTCTCTCGGATCGTGTTTGGGATCGGAGTCGGGACTCTCTTCACTGGCTACTTTACCTTTGCCGCCGATATTATCCCTGCTTCCCGACGGACAGAGGGCCTCGCTCTGTTCGGTGTCTCTGGCCTGCTTCCTCTTATCATTAATCCGTTTGCCTCTCGTATCGGTATCGCCGCAGCAGATCTGCGCTGGTTCTTACCCGTGCTTGGATTTCTCATCGCTTTGTCTGCTGTCGCTTTGTTGCAACTTCGTGAGCCGACAACCCAAGGAGAGCGAAAAAAACTAAAGCTGAGTGAGGTGTGGGAGACCATTAAAGCACCATCCTTGTGGTCCGTTTGGTTGGCCACTATCCTGTTCTCAGGCATGGTTGTTGTGATGATGACCTTTGCCACAGTCAGCGCAAAGAGTCGTGGTATCCCCAACGCAACGTATATTTGGCTCACCTATGCTTGTGGTGCGATCGCCGTCCGTGTTTTTGGTGCTCGCCTTCCCGAAAAACTGGGAACTTCCAATATTGTCGTTCCGGCATTGGGTTGCTTTGGTCTCGCCATCGTACTGGTTGCTCAAGCTGCCACCACAACACAGCTTCTTTGGGCTGGCTTGCTTGGTGGTTTGGGACATGGATACTGCTTTCCTGTTCTTACCAGTCAGGTGGTGTCTCGCTCACCTGAGCATCATCGCGGAAGCGCACTCACCATGTTTACTGCCCTCTGGGGCTTGTCTGAAATCGTACTCTCGCCCTTGTTAGGCCTCTTTGCTGATCGGTACTCCGACAGTGCTATGTTCACACTCAGTGCCTCTATCGCTGTTCTGGTCTTGTTGGGTTGGACCTTGTTGGAGCATCGATATGGAACAAACCTTCCCTCTTGATCTCCTCCTCATGCATCATTCGGAACTATCGTTGACGGGAGTGGGGTTTTCTCTGGAGCTATCGTTGACGGGAGTGGGGTTTTCTCTGGAGCTATCGTTGACGGGAGTGGGGTTTTCTCTGGCAGACTTGATTTGTGTTTACTATTGAGATGAGCCTGAGCCTCAACATCCAACAACAACCTCACCTTTCTTTTGGACTGTCGCAAATTCGCAATGACCTCACGGGAACCTCATGACCCATTGATGGACTCTTGATGTCAGTTGGGCCACTCATGGGAGCAGAACCGCGAATGGACGCACAGGAACGCAAATCGTTGTTGTCTTGATGGAG
>JALTMC010000101.1 GCA_027005175.1 Myxococcales bacterium | reverse complement strand
ATGGTGAGAGGCTTTCCTTTTTCAGCCCAAGTGTGAAGTACATTACTTTGGAGTTGACATGTACTTTCATCCTCAAACAAAAGCACTCCATCACTTTCTTTTACTTTTTGATAGAGTTCTGGAAGTGTTTTACGAATCCAGAGCACTTGCTTTTTGAGTTGCTCCTTTGTTAGAGAGTAACGAACGGGTAGCCACTCTCGCGATCTCGTAACATTGCACCTTGCTTTTTGAGTTGCTCCTTTGTCAGAGAGTAACTGAATTTAGGCTTGATAGAGCTAAGGCCCATCCTTCGAAGGAGTTGACTAATTTATTTCAAATGGTAAAATACACCGAAGTGGTTTTGAATATGTTATTGTATCATTGCACTTGTCCATACATTCCCAGTGTATCCGCCTTTCTGAGGTCCCACCTGCGTTTGTTCTTTGAGCTGCTTTTTCTGCTCTCGACTTAAGTAGGAAGGATGACATGGAGACTTTTTGAGTGGGAGTCCTCGGACTCCCTTGGAGACCTTGGAGAAATAGAGGGCAACCCACTTTTGGACAGCCCGGGTCACGACGCCAAGAGTGTTTGCTACGAACTCTTGTGCTAGCCCCTCGTTGAGCAAAAGCAAAATGGTGCTCCTTCGAAACAGAATGATGCACCCACTCTCTCGACTTTTGGCCTGTCGCTTTCCCAACGTATCTAACCAATTCTTTTGAAGTCTTATTCTAACCTACATTGTTTCCCCCTTCATCTCGAAGAATTAGTTAAACAAAAAGAGGCAATATACTGTTTTTTTTCTACTTTTTTCAAGCATAAATTTCTTTTACTGGAAGCCTATTAGCTACTTTTGGGAGGTGCTGGGCTATGCACAATAAGTCAGTCTGTTTCATTTACGTGATTTGCTTCTTCCTGTGCTTCAGCTTGTGGGGTCTTAGCTGCGTGAGCTTGGAGTGTGAGGTGCACACAGATTGTATGCCATCGAGGCCCTTTTGTGTCTCTCGGGCATGTCGCTCCTGTCGTCAAGGTCACAACGATTGCCCCTCAGGAATGATTTGTCGCATAAATCCAGACCCGCCTTATCCCGCGTTGTGTGTGGCGGGAGAGAAGCAGACCGATAAGCCGGATGCTGTCGTTTTTCCAGATGCTTCGAAAGAGAAGGTTACCGGTGAGGTCCCCGAGCGCACGCTAGAATTCGACACCGCAGCGAAGCCGGACATCATACCGGAACCTGGCGAGCCGATTCAGGAGAGAGAGAGTGTTTACGATGAACCCTCACCAGAGCGCGATACTGACCTCAAAGCAGAGCGCGATACTGACCTCAAAGCAGAGCGCGATACTGACCTCAGATGTAAGACGGGCACAAAGCAGTCATGTTATAGCGGACCCACCGGCACCCAGGGTATCGCTGACTGCAAGGCTGGCGAACAGATCTGCGACAGCAACGGTAGCTGGGGTGCTTGTGTTGGTGAAGTCAAGCCCAAAACGGAAAATTGCAACGGCGAGGACGACGACTGTGACGGCAAAATCGACGAAGGACTTAAAGCACCCCCTTGTACAAATCAGAAGGGTGTCTGCAAGGGCGCAGTCAAAAAATGCGACGGAAAAAATGGCTGGACCTCCTGCGGACCCATGATCTTTCAGACCCACAGCAAAGAGTACCAAAATCCTGAAGCCAAGTGCGATGGTCTGGACAACGACTGCGATGGCCAAGTCGACAATGGTCTGACTCCACCCAAATGTAGCAATCAGGAGGGTGTCTGCAAGGGCGCAGTCAAAAAATGCGACGGAAAAAATGGCTGGACCTCCTGCGGACCCACGATCTTTCAGACCCACAGCAAAGAGTACCAAAATCCTGAAGCCAAGTGCGATGGTCTGGACAACGACTGCGATGGCCAAGTCGACAATGGTCTGACTCCACCCAAATGTAGAAAACAAAAGGGCGTCTGTAAGGGAGCGATCCAGATTTGCGGTGGGACCAAGAGCTGGCTCCCCTGTAAGACAACCAACTACCAAAGCAAAGCTCCTTCGTATGAAGTAATCGAGTCAAAGTGTGACGCTAGGGACAATGACTGTGATGGCCAAGTCGATGAAGGTATTTGCGTGCTGATAAAAGCAGGTAGCTTTACGATGGGCTCTCCGGCAGGAGAGTCTGGACGACACACCGATGAGGGGCCTCAACACAAGGTGAACCTTACTCGCTCGTTCTTTATGCAAACCTTCGAAGTTACTCAGAAGGACTTCAAAGTACTGATGCTCTACAACCCTTCAAAGTTTAGCAGCTGCGGGGGCAATTGCCCGATAGATAATGTGAACTGGCACGAGTCGGCAGCCTATGCCAACGCTCTTTCTAAGAAGCAAGGTCTGACTCAGTGCTTTACCTGCACAGGTACCGGTAGCAGCGTGAGATGTAGTGCTACATCTCACAACGGATATCTCTCCTGCAAGGGCTGGCGTTTGCCAACAGAAGCTGAATTTGAATATGCCGCTCGCGCGGGAGCGACCACTTATCAGATACGCTATGGCCCGATCAATGATATCTCCTGGCATTTTGGGAATTCGGGAAACAAGCCCCATCCTGTGGGTGGCAAAACACCAAATGCCTGGGGTCTCTACGATATCCTAGGGAATATCTGGGAGTGGACCTACGACCGATATTTAATCACATTCTATGCAAGCTCACCAGCTTCTGATCCAATTGGTCCCGCCACTGGATCGAATCGGGTTATTCGAGGCGGTGGCTTTAACAGCAGTATTGGGATACGAGCCGCTGACCGTCTCAATTACGCACCAATTACTCGTAACAACAACATCGGCTTTCGTCTGGTCAAAACGAGGCCTTGACTCAAAAAGTGGAGTGATTTGCTGTGTGCGTGAAAGCACTCAGGTAAATGTATCAGACAGTGCTTGTAGACGACGCAACCCCTGTCGTTCGATGAATGCATTGAGAACAGAGGGACTCATAAGAATCGCAACAAGAGAATACCCAATCCAAACAAAAGTAGACCTGCAAGACCAACTGCAATGCCCTTGCCCCACTTGAATGGAGATAGAGACTGTTGCAATGCAGGCTTTGGATCGGGGAGTGTCACAGGATAGGCTATCGAAGGAAGTTCTTTGAAGTCGAATCTGACTGTTACGGCACCGCTTTCTTCAGACTCGTGGAGGAGTTGTCGTTGCGCTTCGAGTGCTCTTTCACATTCTGCCCAAAACTCAAAGGCATTATTATGGCGATCCAATTTTTGTTTGGCCATGGCACGATCCAAAAAGGCTTGTAGCTTTGGTGCCCAAGACTGCTGAGGAAAGACTTCTTTGAGAATGGGAGGAGGAGCCATCATGTGTTGAGCGTAGAGTTCTATTTCACTCCCTTTGAAGGGTAACTCCCCTGTGAGGAGTTGAAAGAAAATGATGCCAAGTGAGTACAGATCGGCTCTGCCATCCACATCGCGAGACTGTCCTTTGGCTTGCTCTGGTGATAGGTAATATGGACTGCCTAACGTCATTCCGCTTAGCGTAAGGGTTTTTTCATCGTCGAACATGGTGGCGATACCAAAGTCAAGAACTTTCACCCAGTCGTGATGAAATCCATCCTGTACCAAAAAGATATTGCCGGGTTTTAGATCTCGATGAACAATCCCTTTGCTATGAGCAAAGTGAAGCATGGAACATATCTGTTTGAACAACCGACCGATACGATCGAGAGAAAATGATTCTTGTGCCTTGATGGCCTCTTGTAGACTTTGTCCTTTGAGAAGCTCCATCACCAGATAGAAACTATTATGATTGTCAAAGGTTCCAAAATCTGAAAGACCTACAACATTTTCATGTTTAAGCTTGAGTAGAGCTTTTGCTTCACGTTGGAATCGCTCTTGCATTTTAAGCTCAGGTTGGTGCCCCAGCTTCATAATCTTGACAGCAAACGATTCGTCAAGATGGATGTGTTTGACCTCGTAAATAGAGCCAAATCCACCAGCACCAATCTTATTCACAATACGAAAGTTCCCGAGAACTTGTCCGAGCATTGGATCGGTCTTTCTTGTTACAGAAGAAAAGCCTTCCGCAAAGTTGTCTTCTTGGAGATGGTGTTCTTCAAGGATCGAACCACTGGAGACATCCAGTGTCATACGAACCGTGGATGCGTCCACTTCGCTTTGTTCAATAGGGGAAGAGGTCAGGTGCGCTTGACAATGCTGACAATACTCTAACTGAGGAGGGTTGCTATAGTGACACAAAGAACATTCAACACCTAACATCGCATATTCCTCCACTACGGATTCACTGGTTCTCGCTCATCGAATACAGTACGATAGATTTTTGTGTTCGAGTGGGTCCAGGCCATTTTGTTTGAGATGTTGTAGTCACGTTGCGTTTACGCAGAACAAAAAATGTGATACTTGTAACCAGAGTTGGAGCTGCTGCTACAAAAGATACTATCGCCAAAGTCCTGAATGTTGATTCTTCTTGAAGAAGTTGCTTACCTTTTGTCGGATCAGGGTTTCCCACTCCTTGGTGGAGCTTTTCAGCAGCGACTGCAAGGAAGGCCCCCCCTATAACACCAAATGCCACTCCCAAACCTAGTGTTGTATAAGCACCAATTGTCATCGGTCGAGAAGTTTTTACAGAGGGGTGCTTGAGCTGGACAAAGGGCTTGGTGCGTTTGACTTGAGCGACAAAAACACGGGGCTTTTGTTTTTTCTGGAAGGTATGGGAGAACACGATCTTCGCACCGGGGGCTCCACGCATCGCTTCCTTCTTTGGATGAAATCCAATCATCGACAAGACAAGGGACAATTTTCCAGGAGCAACTCGCCCAACATAAGGTGTGCGACCTGTTACTTTGTTTCCTTCGCTGTCTGTGATTTGTACTGTTCCACCCTTTGGACTAGAGATGACCCGTACTTCTACCTGAATCTTTGGTTTTGCTTGTTTCATCCACCCCATTGCTTGCTGCTTGATTCGCTTGAAAGTGATAACTGTACCAGTAGGGATCTGGAGTTTGGTGATCCTACGACTCAATTGATAGGTCGACCAATGTTCCTTTCTTGTTCGATGAATTCGTGCCATCAAAACCCAAAGACGTAGCTGTAGAACCGTGAGAACTTTCTTCTCCCTTGGCGAGTAAATCTTCTTTCGTGCCGTTGCTATCTCCTGACTAAGTAACCGCAGAATCGACATATGATTCTGCGGTTGCTGAAGCCTTGTCAGGCTTTCTTGTATAAACTTCCAAAGTGTTATACGAATTTTGCGAACCTTTGCATGTTGGGGAGAGGATAGCTTTAATGCTGTGGTAAGGTTCATCTTTTGAGCAGACGTTGCAAACGCACGAAGAGCCTCTGCATAGCGTTTTTGGGACTTCGAATCCACACCAGCAACATAGAAATTCTTGGCTTCATATAAGAGCGTTTTGTACGAATTTGCTTCTGCAATGTTGGTGTGTGCAAAAAAGAAATGCAAACTCAACAAGACACCCAACATGCCCAGGCTATTACTGCAAATTAACATGCTATCACCTGTTTAAAAAGGATCGACTACAAGCTTATGTGTGAGGACTTTTTGAGAACGAGAGACACGATGACTCGCTTTCTTAGCCAGATATCCTTTTTTCCGAAACCGCAAACGAAGGAGCTGTCCTAGTCGCTTTTGTAGCCTCAAAGGCGACCGACCGACGTTCTTTCCGTTGAGCCATATCTGTGCTCCGGAAGGAATTGTCCGAAGTGTGAGTCGCACATGCTGACTTCGATTTGCCCGGTACCTCTTTCTTGGAACCAACTTTCTTTTTGGAACTGTCTCAATCGTCTGCAATTTAAATGTTTGGGATGACTGCTTTCCTGGTAAGAAGGTATAAGTTGTTGTTAGAACTTGGTGGCCTTTTAAGGAGAGCCGAATCTGAACAGATTGATTCTTGGCTCCTTGAAGTACAATCGGAGTCCAACCTCTTTGTTGACCATTCATAAAGAGTAAAGCGTTTGTGGGATTTGATTGAAATTTCACCTTGATTTTTGCTGGTGATAAAATGCTTGCAGGGGCTTTCCGCTTGGATTGCAGAACTCGCTTGCCAGAGGCTTTCCGCTTGGATTGCAGAACTCGCTTGCCAGAGGCTTTCCGCTTGGATTGCAGAACTCGCTTGCCAGGGGCTTTCTTTTTCGCTTTTCTTGGACCAATTTGTAACCAACCATACACTCCACCTCCGAGTAGGACCACACTCAAAAGGGCAATGGCTGTGGAAACATAGAAACTTTTCATTGAGGGTTTTTGTTGAGGAGGAGGATGATGGGAGGGAGCTTTTAGATGATCGACCTCGGCTAGACCCTTTGCATGTTGTGAACGTCGCACTGCTTGGATTGGAAGTCCTTTTGTTAAGTCATTTCCCAATTGTTCGTATTTCTTTTGCTGAGCGAGTGCTGCGGAACATTTTTGCCAAAACTGTTGTGCATCGGAGGGTCGCTTATCTGGATCTTTGTCCAGAGTCATCTGGATAAATTCTTCCAAAGCAGGAGACCAAGTTTTCCAAGTAGCGGATATGTATAGAGCTGGTGGCACAACATTGATTTGTGAAAAGGCGATATCTACGGCTGAGTCACCATCGATCGGATAAACACCTGTGAGCATTTTGTAGAGCATGATACCAAGAGAATAAAGATCGGCTCTTGCATCCAAATCTCGACTTCCACGAACTTGTTCAGGTGAAGCATACTGAGGTGTACCCATAAAGATACCAGAACGTGTGAGGTCAGATTCACCACTGGAAAGAGCCGCGATGCCAAAATCAAACAATTTGATCTGTTCATTGCCATGCTTATCGACATTAATCATAATGTTTTCTGGTTTAAGATCCCGGTGAATCAGGTTTTGCTGATGGATAAAAAACAAAGCATCGCAGATCTGTTCCATAATGTTCATTAGTCGTGGCAAAGGCATGAGGTTCTCTCGTAAACAGAAGTCTCTTAAACTAGTGCCTTTCACGAACTCCATAACAAGATAGAAATCACCGGAATGAAACCGACCAAAATCAAAGAAGCGGACAATGTGTTTGTGGTTGATTTGCGACAGCACTTTGGCTTCTCGAACAAATCGATCGATCATCTCCTGACTATGCTGGGTTGGATGCAACACCTTCAAGGCAAACGACTGTTTTAAATACTGTTGTTCGGCCCGATAGACTGCACCAAACCCACCGCGCCCCAGTTCTTCTCGAACAATCAGATTTGCAACACGCTTCCCGACAAGCGATGAGGGAGCCATGATTTTATCGTGGGAAGTATCTCTATCGTTTGGTGTGAGAACCCCCTCAGGGACAGGAGTGAATGCTGGTGTTTTACCATCCCAAGATTCATCTTGCTCCGATGAATCCTCTTGATGTAACAGTGACAATCCTTCCATAATCTCAACAGATACATGACTTCCTGAGGGGGATTGGATGGGTACAAAAGGTGCTTTTGAGAAGGCTACAACATCTTGCTCTACGAGCAGTTGAGGGAGTTCAGTACGATTCTTTTTGCTCATAGCAGGAATCTTTCTCTCTTTTGCCAATGCACTAGGCGTTTTTCCAGGTATGTGCAACCTGTTCTGTCGATAATAAACACAAATGTTACCAGAGATTACAATAGGATGCAATCCGTTGAATTGAAGTCGATAAGTGGGTTCGTTCATAAGTTACTTCAAACAGTTAGAAAAAAACGCAACACTTTATGTGATTCGCGAATGGTATTCATTCTGCTGTATCCATTGATCTTGGCTGCCCAGAAGGCGGCGTCACTGGA
>JALTMC010000100.1 GCA_027005175.1 Myxococcales bacterium | reverse complement strand
TTTTACAGCGCTGTTGAGTGCTGTTGCAATTTTCAGTTTGTTGGGGTCGCCGCTTTTGAGGAATGCTTCTTGCTGTTTTTTCATGCATGTTAGGGATTGTTTGATCATCAGCAAGCAGAACGTATGTTCTTTGCTCTTGGGCACAAGAGCAGCTCGACGAGGTGGTTGTTTCACAACACGAGGAGTTGGAGGACGAGGTGGAGTAACGAGCACACGACGAGGAGGGGTGGGTACAGCAGGACGTCGAGCTACTATTTTTCGCCCCAAGACAGTAACTTTAATGCGCAAGGATAAGACTTGGCCGAAAGTTAAAGAGGGATGACGCTTCAGTTGTGCCAATGTCATCGTGGTCTTTCCGATCAGATCGTTCCTGGAGAGTCGGTCACGATCCATCACCACAACAGACACCTTATCGGTATTTTTGAGAGAGAGTTTTCGAGAGATATTCCATCGGGGTAACAGAGAGTTACGTACGATGGGAGTGCGTATTTTATGATTTCCGACCGTAACTGTGACAAAGGCATCAGGCAGTTTGCTTCGAAAAAAGCTAAGATCCCAATTTTTACCACTTTGTTTTTTTGATGCGATACGTGCATCGATCACAGTGAGTAAATATTCTTCAGCGTTAGCGGAAGAGACACCAAGTCCCAACCATCCAACAACAACCCACGTTGTTATAGCGCACATCAACCAAGAGTTTCTCTTGAGCATCGATTGGATCTCCTTTTGCGAGGTCATCTGCTTGACTCTTTATGTCCACCGCAGTAAAAGAGGATTGCCGCAAAAAGTCAAGGGAGCAATCAGGTCCTAAGACCCCAATGCAAGGAAATGTTCTCAAGAAGTCACGGTTGTTCATTACCAAGAAGAGCAAGAAGAGCACAGCGGTCAACGCCCCCCACCTCATCCGGACTTCGTCCTGTAGATTCTGGAGGGTGTTTCCACGCCCATAACATAAGAGGTTTTTTTCTGATGAGTCGCTCCGATTCTCGCCCCAGCACCCCCTCAGGTTTGCCAGTAACAGATCTCATCATGGTGTTGTTGTCGGGTGTTTTGTTGGCTGTTGGCCTCTATATGGTCTTTTATTATGCACCTCTACTCAAGCACAATGGACTGCCATGGTGGTCACAAAAGATATTCTATATCCATCTTCCTGTCGCTTGGGGTTCCATGTCTGGATTTATCCTCGTATTCATTGGCTCTGTAGCCTACATCATCACTCGGAAAGAGAGCTGGGACAACTTTGCAGTGGGAGCCGCAGAAGCATGTCTGCTCTTTGCAACTTTAGTCCTGGTGACGGGACCTCTCTGGGGTAAACCCAGTTGGAACACATACTGGAAGTGGGATGACCCCCGCCTTATGAGCTTCTTCGCCATGTGGCTCTTGCTGGTAGCCTATCAAATTCTGCGTATGTACACAGAAGAGGGTGAGAGCAAACGGCTCACCTCAGCCGCCATCGGAATACTCGGCTCCATCTCTGTTCCGTTTGTCTACCTCTCTGTCAAATTCGGCAACACACTGCATCCTAGACCGGCCAAGATGCAGATCGGCAGCAAAGTTCAAATCACAACCTGGGTAATGCTGTTGGCATTTTTCTTTGTCTTCCTGTTGTTTTTCCGAATTCGACGCCGGTTGGAGGGACAGCGCAACCGCTTGTATCGACTCAACCAGCTTGTCTCTGATCTCGACGAGTAGCCTCAGTTCTCGACGGGAAAGTAGCTAACTTCAGACCTCAGACTCAGTTTACACAAAGACTCAGTTTACACAAAGAAGGTGTCTCATGGCGAAGGAAAACAATACGATCTTTGGCAAGATTCTCAGGGGAGAGATTCCCAGCGACAAAGTATGGGAAGACGATTATTGCATTGCATTTCACG
>JALTMC010000099.1 GCA_027005175.1 Myxococcales bacterium | reverse complement strand
CCGCAGTGTTTGCTGTGCTTTGGAACCTGTTACTCCCCACAGAGAAAATGCGCCGACAGCACGCTCGCAAGACGTGGACTGTTGTGCTCTTCTTTTCTGGCCTGATTGTGATCGCCGCTGGTTTCTTCGTCTACTGGATCACAGAACAGTACAAGAACCCTGCCGCGATCGTACAAGGTATCGGCGTTGGCCTGATCATGGTCGTGATTCTCGCCGGCACCTATGAAGCAAGCGATCTCTTCCGAGGCCAGGGCCTCTTCTTTGGAAGTGTCAGCGTCATCGCTTCTGTTGCCGTGGTCGGCCTGATCGCAGCAGTGAATTTCTATACCTACCAAAATCCAATGAAGTATGACTTCAACCAAGACAAGCTGGAAAGCCTCAACGACGAAACCGTCAAGGTGCTCAAAGCCCTACAGAAGCCTATTGAAGTGATTGCCTTCTTGTACAAACAAGAAAAGCAACAAGAACAAGGATTCCGTGGTTTCTTTGAGAAATACAGCACCATCAACCAAAAGAAGTTTTTCATCCGGGTGATCAACCCGGTGGATAACCCTAAAATGGCTGAATGTTTTGGTGTCAAAGGTGAATTTGGAAGTCAACTGCGCAATCGTGTGGTTTTGACGATTAAAGGAAAATGCGTTCAAAAGAACAAACGCACTGTCTTCAACAACAAAAAGATTGTGATTGAGAAGCTCTCCGAGCAGGAGATCACCAACAAGCTGATTCGTCTGACCCGCCTGCGTCAAAAGACGGTTTGTTTCTTGCGTGGACGTGGGCAACCCAGCATAGAGTCCAAAAATCGCTATGGCTATAGTGAGTTCAAGAAGCAACTCACGGAAAAAGGCTTCAAGACTCGGGAAGTCAACCTGTTGACCAGCGAGAAAGTACCCAGCGGCTGTGACTTGGTAGTACAAGCGGTACCCGAGTGGGTGATGGTCATGCGTCAAGGTGGTGAGGTGGCACTCAAGAGTGCTGCTCGCCTAAGCAAAGTGGAGGTCGATCGTGTTGAGAGATATCTCAACGCAGGAGGAAAGATGCTCGTCTTTCAAGAGCCCCTGGTTTCCTCTGGCTTGGAAGGCTTGCTCAAGAAAAACTATGGTATCGAATGGCGACCGGGTGCAGTCGTGGACTTTCTTGTCAACTTCAAGAGTGATCCCCGTATGCCGATGGGTACAGACTTCAGCGCAAGCCATCCCATCGTCAAAGGCTTCTTTCGTCGTGCAAGAATGCCCTTCCAATGGACGGCTGCCCTCAAACGCTCCAAGAACGTACCCTCTGGTGTGACTGTCACAGACCTCGTCAAAACCACAAAAGTGCGCCTGGGTATCCGAGGCCGTAGAGGGGGCGCATCCTGTTGTAGTTTCTACATCCCAACCCCCCTGTCACGAGGCTTTATCAAAATCATGCAAAACTCCCGTCGCTGGCGACGGAATGAGATGTTGCGTCAGATCGCTGTGAATCGAATTATTCAAAAAACGATTCCCGGTTCCGAAGTGGGAGCTCACACACTGGCCATGACTGCTCTGAAAAAAGGAGCGAAAGTTGGAAAACAAACGCGCATTGTTGTGTTTGCTGACTCGGCATTGGCATCCAACTTTATGATGCAAGTTCCCATCATTCGCACTGTGATCTTCAACAGTGTGGCCTGGTTGGCCAAAGAGAAGGACCTTGTTCACATTGTGACCAAGCGACGCAAGCCCAGCAATATCAACCTTTCCAGCACCCAAAAAAAGATGCTTCGCCTGACAACCCGTTACGGCGTTCCCTTGTTGTTCTTCTTCATCATTTTGATGGTGGTGGGTATTAGGAGACAGAAATAAGATGAGCAGACAAGTCAATCAATCACTCAGCGTGGTCGTGCTGCTGTTTATTTCTGCAGTGGTCGGCTTTATGGTCTACAACGACCATCAAAAGAAACAAAACGATCTTGTAAAAAAAGCCAAATCCAAGCTGCTGTTTCATTTGGACAGTACGTTGGACGCCAGCAACGACAACGATCGCAAAAAGCTCATTGGTGAAGTGGTCAAAGTTGAGATTTTCAACGGGACCCGAGCCAAAGGCCAACAAACCGTGGTTGTCGCACGCGACAAGACCAAGAACTGGGTCATTCGCAAGCCCGTAGTCACTCCAGGTGACAACACAGAGGTTGACCACCTCTTGCGCGATATAATTAAAGCCAAAGCTGATCGCGCAGTGTTGTCCTGGAAGGAAAAAGACAAGAAGCCCACAAAGCTTCTGGCCAAGTATGGGCTGGAGAAGTCCAAACACAAGCTAACCTTCACATTTCGCAAGCTCTCTTATACAGTGTGGCTGGGCAGCAAGAACTCCTTCAACAGTAAGTTCTACCTGTATATGCCAGGTTATCGCAAGGTTGTGATGGTTGACTCCTCACTGAAAGATACCCTCAACAAGAAGCTCTTTGATCTTCGTCGCAAGGAGATCTTTACCCAAAATACGGGCAGTATTAAAAGCCTCTCTGTCACGCGCAAGCGTAATCAGATGGTATTTGAGAAACGCAAAGTTTCGTTGCATACCCCTATGGTTAAAATGCAAAAGAACAAAGGTCACTCGCATAGCCATGGACACTCTCACGCTCCCAAGAAGATTGTCAAAACAGAGACTCGTTGGTATATGACACTTCCCTTGCGAGCCTGGGCCTCCAAAACAGACATCGACAGTCTGCTTACCTCTCTTAAATATCTAAAAGCCAGCAAGTTTGTATCCGAGGATGTAAAGAAAGATGCCAAGAAGTTTGGCTTGGATAAGCCACGTATAACGATTGAAGTCACACTCCAGAATGGCAAGCGTTTGGCATTAAACCTCAGTACGAAGAAGGTCAAAAACAAGATGAAGGTTTATGCAGCAGCTGCTGCAGGTGGCCCCATCGCAGAGATCAGCAAACACATCATCAAAGAACTCGAAAAGGATGAGTTTGAATACCGCGAGACCAAGGTGGTTCGATTCAAAGCTGCCAATGTTTTTGGCTTCCGCTATGGTGTTCCTGGCAAGATGTACTCCGTGATCAAGATGGCTGGCAACCAACAGATCTGGAAGATCTACAACCCCTCACCACAACGAGTCGACAAAAACAAGGTGAGAGAACTTCTCAATCAATTGACGATCATCAAAGCTGCCCGCTTCATCAAAGAAACTGCTACAGCCAAAGATCTGAAAGCCCACGGTTTGGATAAACCAAAACGAACGTATATTATCTACGGTCGCAGCAGTAAAAGCGTGATGGAAACTCTCTATGTAGGTAACAAAACAAAAGATGGTTATATGGTCACCAACAAGGCCAAGCAAAAGATCGTCTTGGTTAAGTCCAAAGCGATTGAGAAGTTACCCACCGCAGACTGGCAAATCATCCCTGGTGGTAAGGCTCCAAAGTCAAAAACACCCAAACGCAAAGCGGCACCCCGCAAAGCAGCACCCCGCAAAGCAGCACCCCGCAAAGCAGCACCCCGCAAAGCGCCCACAGCGCGAGGAGCCAAAACACGCACAACTCCCCCCGCTCCGGCTCGACGCGCAGGCCCCTGGATCGTTCCTCGTCGAAGAGTGCCTGCACCCACTCGCCGTACTGCACCAGCACCGGCGAAACCCGTCGCACCTCCAAAGCGTGTGGTTGCCCCTCCAAAGCGTGCGGCTGCTCCGGCTCCAAAGCGTGTGATTGCCCCTGCACCTGCAAAGCCCGTCGCTCCGGCACCGGCACCTGCTCCAAAGCCCGTCGCTCCGGCACCGGCACCTGCTCCAAAGCCCGTCGCTCCGGCACCGGCACCTGCTCCAAAGCGCGTGGTTGCCCCTGCTCCGGCGAAGCCCGTCGCACCGGCTCCGGTAATCAGGCGGGCTGCTCCAGTGAAACGGGCAGCAAGTCAACCCACCAAACGCTAGCCTATACACATGGTGTAGGCTAGACAAATCGTGGAAAAGTCGCTATAAACAATGAGCAGACTTTGTGAGGTCTGTATCATTAAAGGAGTTCAGAATGGCTCGAGTTACTGTAGAAGACTGTATAGAGCGTGTTTCCAATCGTTTTTCTCTTGTGATGTTGGCTGTGAAACGTGCGCGAATGATCAAAAAGGGAGATCAATCCCTTGTGCGATCTCGCAACAAAGAGGCAGTGACTGCCCTGCGTGAGATCGCAGCCAACGCGATTCGATATGAAGAAGATCCCTTGCGACATATCATTGCAGAAGAACCCAAGTACTAAAGAAGCAGTCCTACCCGGATCCTTCCTTGTGATCACTCAAAAGCATACCTCGACCAGTTTAAAACCGACAGAGATATTGGCCTCCTCAAATCCCTCGTTGCGATCGCTCAAGAACACTCACCCAAACAGCACCCTACCGTTGTTTTCGCTTGAGATTCTCGTCAAGTAGGAAGACAGCCTTATCTTTTTTCGAGATATGTTGTTGTATCTGCAGAATCCAACGCTCAAGGAATCGACCAAGCTTGACCTTTGTTTTGACTTTGCGAGCTTCCTGAAGAGCATCATAAGCCTGCTCTAACCAATAAGTGGACTCTAACCATTGTCCTTCTTGTCGAAGCATATCAGCGAGTTGGAAGAAGCGTATAGGTTGTTTGGAGAGAGGAAAGAGTTTTCGACGAGCAGACAAACGTGTGGCAAGAATCGCAGCTCGACGAAATGACAGAATCGACTTGGCTTGTTTTTCTTCTCTTGCAGACCACATTGCCCGCAAGAACAGCTCAGCAAAAAATGCGGCATTGCGGCCACGAGCCACATAAGAGGCATTGGCTGCTAAAAATCGGTAGGAAGCTGGGATATCCTTATAGGAGGTGAATGTCCGACGTACAGCCCGCAAGGCGTCGGTCATGGTCCTCTTGTGATAAGGGCGAAAGA
This sequence comes from Myxococcales bacterium, assembly GCA_027005175.1. Taxonomy (GTDB): domain Bacteria; phylum Myxococcota_C; class UBA6777; order UBA6777; family UBA6777; genus M3003. Next base: position 2,916 of record JALTMC010000099.1, on the reverse strand, counting down.
AATCACGACGATAAGCAGCATACCCACAATGACGACAGACCCAGATTCGATCCTTTTGACGAAAGTGACCATAATAGGGCCTTAAATCACTGTCATAATTGGCGGGTTTCCAAGGTTTCTCCAATCGTTTGACCTGTACACTCTTCCCACAATGAGGGCAACGCAAGATCTGACGTGAAAAGCGCGGCCCAATCACTCGCCCCAAACAAAACTTCCCATACCTCATACGACCATGACAATCGACACGTTTGAAAACCTTACGCTTTACAGCCTTCTGTGTTGCGGGGCGTGTGCGCCCCAAACTCTTCCCAACAACTGCAGTTTTCTTCCCAACCACCACCTTGCGATGGGTAGAAGGCTTGACAAGGAGGCTCGTTCGTTGCGCTGCTCTCACCGTGGCAGCTCGTTGTGGTGTGGGATGAGAGGTTGGCTTCGCCTGGAGTGGAGTAATGTTCATACAAGATGGAAACGCAATCATCCACACTCCAAACCAAGGCAGTGGTTGAAAGCTACTTTTCTTAAAAAATAAGGCTCGACACGTTGTCTTCCACCAAGTATGGTGGTTTCTTGCTATACACTGGAAACGTCGATTCATTACACAATCCTTACCTACTTCTTCTACTTGAATATACTGTCAGTATCTATCTGGTATGATGATTGCTAGTTGCAAGTCGCCACAGGATGCTTATAATACCCTTTGGAGGATATGATAGGAGCAGTGGAAGCACAACCCCTTGCAAAGAGTTGAGTTGAAGATCGTGCAAGCCACAAAGAATAGAACAACAGGATAAGATAAAACGGGTAACGTCTAACAAAGAGGCAAGAGGCTCCCTTTGAAAGACAAACCGAGTCTCAAACTTGGTAGGCCTACAACTCATGGAGATTCCCATGTTTAAACAATGGAACGTTGCAGTATTTGGACTTCTTGTAGGTCTCTTGACCTTCAGTTCCAACAGTTTCGCACAATACGATGACGGTGTCCTCGACGATGACACCACATTGGACACCCCTCAAGAGTTTGAGCCTGGCGATCCAGACTACAACAGACAAGCTGTGCCAACCAACATCTCTGTGCATCCGTATATCACAGTCAACGGCGTTCAGGTCTATTACTTCTATGATTCTTCCAACCGAGTCCGTTACTACTACTTCAATAGCCTGGGCAATCGCATCTTTTATCCACTAAACTGGCGTCCTTGGTATACATACCTCGGTGCCCGAGTGTACTTCGCTCCTACTCCTTATGTCCTTGTGAACAATCGCCCCTACTTCTACTACTGGCACAACAACCGATACCGCTACTACTACTACAATGGTGGCCGTCGTGTCTACACCCATGTCGGCTGGCGCCCCTGGTACTATCGTGGCGGCCATCGAATTTTTTATCACCCCCGCATTCGCTATAGCTACAGCCTTTGGAATCGCCACCACAGCCGCTATCGTAGCTACTACCGCCCTCGCCACTACCGACGACGATATCGACGCTTCTACCGACGCTTCTACCGACGACATGCAGCTCGACGCTACCGGCGTTTCCGTCGCCATCGCCGCCGCGCATTCCGTCGATACCGCAGACATAACCGACGTACATTCCGTCGATACCGCAGACATAACCGTCGATACCGCCGCCACAACCGACGTACATTCCGTCGATACCGCAGACATAACCGTCGATACCGCCGCCACAACCGACGTACATTCCGACGGTACCGCAGACATAACCGACGTACCTACCGTCGATACCGCAGACATAACCGACGTCGTACCTACCGACGTCGTACCTACCGACGTCGTACCTACCGACGTCGAAGTCATGGAAGAAGTCATAGACGACGAAGGTAAGAGAAAAGCAAAACAAATCGAAGCGAAGCCTTCAGCCTGACTCTTTCAAGACCACGCAAAGGAGCGAGTTTGGGGTCATAGACAGCGACTTCCACCCAATTCGCTGGCCCCTCCCGATGCCTTTCGCCTTGCCAGCTACCTTTCTCTAACATTCTATCTTCCTTCAACCAAGTTACCCGTAACTCCCGATGCCTTTGGCTTTGGGAGTTTTCAGGTTTTCTTGACACAGACAAACTTCGAAAGATCACATCTCTCACCCGTTTTGCATTCACTATCACCTGCACAACCTACACATCGATAGCTTCGTCCGATACGTCGGCAATTGGAGTGAGAGGGTGTGGCACACTCTTTTCCACCATTGGCTGGATCACAAGAGCGCAACTCACACACCCCTGCTGAGGAGCATGTGGGGAATGTCGCAGGGCAGTCACCATCGCGAGTGCATTCCGCGCATTTCTTTGTGGTCCGAGAACAAATGGGAAGCGCACTCGGACAATCCTTATCGATCACACAACGACAGATCCCAGACACACATCGCGGTGCATTCTGATCTTTGCAATCATTGCGAGTTTTACAATCCACACACTGACCTCCATCACAAAATTGCGGTGAAGGACAGTCGCTATCGAGTTTGCAAGCGGCCTCACAAACATTGGTTTTGGTGTTGCATGTCGGCGTTGGAGCACCGCAATCGGAGCTTTTCAGACACGCCACACATGTCACGGAGTCATCGGAGTTTTTGATACATATAGGCTTCTCTTTGTTGGTTTGTGCACAACGACAAGAGACACAGGCCCCACCATTGCATTGGGGCTTTGCTGAATCTTTACAGTCTGTATCTTTCTGACAAGCCACACAGACATAGCTCTGAGGATCACAATAGGGTGTAGGAGCCGAGCAATCTGTATCTACCGTGCAAGCCACACAACTTACGGAGCCATCGGACTTCTTCAAACAGAATGGTCGTTTGGGCTGTGTTCCGGGACAACGACACACAACACATTTGTTTTTCTCGCATTGCGGCTTGTTTTTATCTTTGCAATCGGAGTCTCCACTGCAGCCACAGGTCTGCGT